>JALYYT010000095.1 GCA_030946285.1 Gemmatimonadota bacterium | reverse complement strand
TCGTTATACAGGAGCGTATACTCCGGGCCAACCCAGAGGCTCTTGGGTACCGGGGCGCCGTGACGTTCGCATGTGAGTTCTCGACTGGCCAACCGGGGGGAAGCAACTTTCCATCCGCGTGCTAGATATCGGGTGGGGCGATTTCATCTACAAGCGAGAGGGCACGATGAGGATAGTCGCGCGGAGTGCGGTATACTGTGTGGCCGGAGTTGTGTTCGCGTTGGCCGCGGCTCGAGCTGCGGCGGCGCAAACAGCCGGCATCGATTCGATGTTTACACGGCAGGAGCTGCGCATCCCCATGCGCGACGGCGTCAAGCTGTTCACCGTGGTGCTGACACCGCGCCACGCGAGCGCTCCGCTCCCAATCATCCTGTCTCGCACGCCGTACGGAACGAGCGACTGGGGCGGCACGTCCGGCATCGAGACGGGATTCGGCGAGCTCATGCGCGACGGCTACATCTTCGTCTTTCAGGACATTCGCGGACGACACCAGTCCGACGGGCAGTACACCATGAACCGCCTTCCTCGTGACCCGCGTGACGCCAAGAGCACCGACGAGAGCACGGACGCGTACGACGCGATCGACTGGCTGGTCAGGAGCATTCCCAACAACAACGGACGCGTTGGCGAGCTCGGCATCTCGTACCCCGGATGGCTCACCGACATGGCGCTCATCAACCCGCACCCTGCACTGAAGGCGGTGAGCCCACAGGCCACGATGGGCGACGGATGGATGGGTGACGACTTCTTCCACAATGGTGCCTTCCGCATGTCGGTCGGGCTGGAATACGCCTGGCAGATGGAAGCTTCCAAGGATGAGAGCGTCATACCTGCGCCCGGTCGCTATGACACTTACGACTGGTATCGCTCGCACCTCACGCTCGATGCACTCGGACGCGCGGTCGGTGCGACACGGTGGCCGAGCTGGAACCTGTTCGCCGCACATCCATCGTACGATGCGCAGTGGAGCACGCGGGCCGTGCCGCGACTGGTAACGCACACCACAGTTCCGACACTCACAGTCGGCGGATTCTGGGATCAGGAGGATCGTTACGGCCCACAGGCCACGTACGCGGCACGCGAGCGTACTGACTCCGGGCACAAAAACTTTATCGTGCTCGGACCCTGGTACCACGGCGAGTGGTACGTCGAGAACGGCGACTCACTCGGCCACGTGCACTGGGGCAGTCCGACCAGCACGTATTTCCGCCGAGACATCGAGGCGCCGTGGTTCCGCTACTGGCTGCATGGCAAGGGTGATGGAAAATTTCCTGAAGCGACCGTGTTCGATGGTGGCGCACGCGAATGGAAGCGCTACGCTCGCTGGCCAGCACCCGGCGTGGTTAACCGCAGCGTCTATCTCGGGACTGACGGGCAGCTCAGCTTCGATCCCCCGAAGAGCACCGGCGGCACCGGCGGCACGACAGCGTCCGACGCCTTCGTGTCCGATCCGAGGCATCCAGTTCCATACCGGCCGCGCCCGGTGGAATGGGAGTACGACCCACGCGGATCGCACTGGCGGCAATGGCAGACGGATGACCAGCGCTTCGTCGAAGGACGACCGGACGTACTCGTGTATCAGACTGGACCGCTAACGCACGATCTCACGGTCGCGGGCGACGTGACAGCCAGGATCTACGCATCAACGACTGGTACCGACGCCGACTGGGTGGTCAAGCTCATTGACGTCTATCCGGACTCGGTGAAGGATCGGCCGGCGATGGGTGGCTACGAGCTCATGGTGGCGTCGGAGATAATGCGGGGCCGGTATCGCACCGACCCGGCACATCCCAGTGCGATTCCCGCGAACGCTGTAGTTCCCTACACTTTCTCGCTGCGTCAGGCCGCGTACACTTTCCAGAAAGGGCACCGCGTCATGGTGCAGGTACAGAGCACGTGGTTCCCACTCTACGACCGCAACCCGCAAACCTTCGTACCGAACATATTCCATGCGCGGGCCGCCGACTTCCAGGCCGCGACGCACAGGATATATCACACGGCCTCGGCACCGTCACAGGTGGTGATGTCAGTGCTTCCGTGATTTTAATGCGGGTCGGTGCCGAACGGAGTCGACGTTGAGGTCGTTGTGACCTTCTCCTGCACGCCGGGACGCTCATGTCCAAAGTAGGTCCTAGTGGTCTGTGCTCCGGTGCGGCGTATCCGAGTGACGCAATCGAACAGTGCCCCTGAAGGTTCGAACTGTGACATGAGCCCCGCCCGTTCCAATTCGGAACGCGAGCGTTTGGCCACCACCTGCACCCATGCTTGCGGGACGGAGCGGAGCGATCTTGTTGTCGATAGTTCCTTCGATACTGGTGACTCGAAAGCTGCCAGTTGTCGAGAGCGGCAAGCGAAGCTCGATGCTGCCACTGTGATCGTCAAACTCGAAGATCCCGCCTTCGCCGAGTGGGGCTGCGAACGTGACGTTGCCGGTGACTGACCCGAATTGGCCGCGGGTGAGCCCGGCTGCTGAAATCAGTACTGGCCCAGTGATGCTCGACGCCGCAGCATCGGCTACACGCCCTCCAAGCATTAGCGTACCACTCCCAGTCTTTGCACGCACCCAGGGGGCTGACACTGAGATCGCGATGACACCGCTCATCGCTTCAGCTTCAACTTCACGTGCGCGCCCGCTAACGTGGATGTTCCCATTCACCGTATAGAACCACCCCGAGACGTCGGTAGCCTCAATGTTGGCGCTCACGCACTTCATAG
>JALYYT010000066.1 GCA_030946285.1 Gemmatimonadota bacterium | reverse complement strand
TGGCGGAGCAGCAGCCGGGATCCGAAGCCGCGGCGTGACATTCAGCGCTTGAACAAGAAAATATAAGAGCGGCCCGGGCGCCTCCCGGCGTCGGGCACGGGATCGCTACCATTTGCGCGCATACGCCAGCCCTTTAACTTCGAATTCTGCGCATGACCCGATTTTGAAGATGCTCAACGCGCATCCGTCGCTATGCAGAAGCTCTGAAACGTGATGTTCATCCTTGGCGTTGCAATCGCCATCGCGGGCTTCGTCCTGCTCGTATTTCTTTACTGGACGATCGTCGTAAACGCTGACGCGAACCGGCAGGACCGCACCGATTCGGCGCCGCCGGCAGGTGAAGACCCCCATGCCTTTCTTCGCGCGCTGCACGGCGCCTGCCGAGAGCCACCTTCCATGGGCAATCACGCGCAACTGCTGCAGAACGGGGACGAAATCTTTCCGTCCATGATTGCCGCGATCCGCGGAAGCCGAGAGACCGTCCACTTCTCGACTTACGTGTTCTGGCGGGGAACCGTGGCACAGCAGTTCGCGGAATTGTTCTGCGAAACTGCGCGGCGCGGTGTGATGGTCCGCATAGTGCTCGACAGCGAGGGAGCGGATTCGACTCCGGATGAACTCGTGACGCAGATGCGGGAAGCGGGCTGCAAGGTCGCGTGGTATGGAAAGGCGCGCTGGTACACGTGGATGCGCTACAACCGAAGGACCCATCGTCGTCTTCTGATCGTGGACGGTGAGCTTGCGTATACCGGTGGGGTCGGCATCGCGGACGAATGGGCGGGCGACGCTGACAGTCCCAAACACTGGCGCGACACGCATGTTCGTCTGCAGGGGCCAATAGTCTCCAGCATTCAGGCCGCATTCGCGGACAACTGGAATCAGTGCACCGATGAGCTGCTTCTGAACGCGCGCGATTACCCGATTATCGCGCCAGCGGGTGACATAGAAGGTTGCGGCGTGGTCAGTGCTCCGGCGAACGGATCGTCAGCCGCACAGCGCACAATGGCGGCGTGCATAGCGGGCGCAACACGCACGCTGCACATAACGAATGCCTATTTCGTCCCCACGCCGGCGTTCATTGGAAGCCTGTGCGCTGCGAGCAGGCGCGGCGTGGACGTGAAAATCATAGTACCGGGCCCGCATCACGACATGCCCATCGTCAGGCACGCCAGCTGGCACACCTGGCCCGCTCTACTCAGCGCGGGCGTCGAGGTATTTGAATACCAGCCAACGATGATTCATTGCAAGACCCTCATCGTGGATGGCAAGCTGAGCCTCGTAGGATCCATCAACTTCGACCCTCGCTCGTTCGCACTCAATGCGGAAGCTGCGGTCGTCCTCGCTGACGACGAGCTCGCCGCGCAAATGGAGCACGCGTTCATGCATGACATCGAAAAGTGCCATCCTATCGATCTTGCAACCGTCACTCGTCGCTCGACACTCGAGCGTACGCGTGACGCGGCGTGCTACTGGATGCGCGCTCAGCTCTGAGCACGAATCAACTGTCGCTCCCAACAGAGACGCACTCCATACCACCACGCGAAACGACCCCGTACGTGATCGCCCGGGCTCGTTTCGACATCCATGGGGCAGTTCGAGGCGCTACACGCGTCGCCGGCGACGAATCATTGGAACGAGTCCCACTAATCCGGTGCCCATCAGAGCCATCGACGACGGTTCCGGGGTGGTGGTGAGCGAGACATCATCCACTTCGGTCGCGCCGTTCGGATTGTTTCCGGCGATCGTCAGCACGTCCGTGCCGCTGCCGGTCACTGTCCACATGCCGTTTTCCCACTCGGGGTTCGTGAGCTGGCCGCTGAACAACGTGGACGAATTGAACATGATGGTCAGCATGTTCGGGATGTTCGTCGGATATGCCGATGTCACCTTGCCCCAGAGAGTCAGTGTATAGCTCTGGCCATTAATCGTCGACAGTGTCTGGGAAATGCTGGGGGTGCATCCGGCAGCACCGAACCACATATCATAGGACCCGCTGTGAGGGCCGGATCCTCCGCCTGTCCCGTTGACGCCGGTATATGCTGGCCCGTCAGCGGCGTTACCATCGGCGGGCGCACTGCAATCGTTCGTGTTGAACGTCCACCCGGCGTTGCCGCTTTCGAATCCGCCGTTCGTAACGATCTGTGCGGATAATGCGGGTGCAGCGGCGAAGGTGACCGCTGCGATGATACCTAATGTCTTGGAGCAGAGCACAAGGTTCTCCATAATAAGGTTACCCCTCACCCGGGCAACCTGTGCGCCATGGCCTGGATGCGGCAATTCCTGCCGACAAAGGCGCTTTTTCGGCTGAATTGACTCAGGTTTTCCAAGGTCCTTTCCGAAAACTTGATGACTGGCTGCTACACCTGTCGTAATGTTGCGGCAACCCGTACACGAGAAAAAGCCAGCCCGCGTTCGTGCGCTGGCTGGCTTCCCCGATTCACGGACAGAGAGGGATTCGAACCCTCGATACGCTTTCACGTATACACGCTTTCCAGGCGTGCGCCTTCAACCGCTCGGCCACCTGTCCAACTACAACAAGTAAAAGTTCCCAAAGCACAAAGCCGCCGTCACTCGCGGACGACGGCTCGAAAAAGCGGACAGGGAGAGATTCGAACTCTCGATACCCTTGCGGGTACGCCAGTTTTCGAGACTGGTGCATTCAACCACTCTGCCACCTGTCCAATATCGGAGCAGTAACCGCCGATAGCACAGCCTTGGAAGATACCGGGTCACCGGGAACCAGTCAACGCGGCTTCCGGCGCTTGTCGAAGAACTCGCGGAGCACCCCGCCACTCTCCTCCTCGAGCACTCCCCCCAGCACTTCGGGCTGGTGGTTCAGCCTCGGATGCCGAAGCAGATCCCCGACGGATCCCGACATCCCAGCCTTGGGGTCCCACGCGCCGAATACGACGCGATCGACGCGCGCGAGCACAATCGCCCCCGCGCACATCGCGCACGGCTCCAGCGTCACGTAGAGTGTGCAGCCGGCCAGACGCCAGCTCCCGAGCGAGCGCGACGCCGCCCGGATCGCAAGCATCTCGGCGTGCGCCGTCGCGTCTTCGTCCCGAATCGTTCGATTGGACCCCTCGGCGATCACTTCCCCGCCCGACACAACTACCGCGCCGACCGGTACGTCTCCGGCCAGCGAGGCCGCACGCGCCAGATCGAGCGCACGACGAAGAAACAGTTCGTCGTCCGCGCTAGCAGGCGGCAGCTTCTGTCTCCGACTCGAACGCGAGCCTGTTCGTGCTGTCCACGGTCACCCGGATCGTGTCTCCCTCGACGAACCTTCCTTCGAGTACGGCCATCGCGAGCGGGTTCTGAAGCAGTCGCTGGATCGTGCGCTTCAATGGGCGCGCTCCGAACGCGGCGTCGTATCCTTCATGCGCGAGCAGACGCTTCGCTTCCGGCGTAAGCTCGATCGCAAGCTTGCGGTCTGCCAGCAACTGGTCGAGCTTGTTCAGCTGCAGATCCACGATCTTCGTGATCTGCTCTTCGCCCAGCGGCCTGAACACGATGATGTCGTCAATTCTGTTCAGGAACTCCGGACGGAACTGCTGGCGCAGCACACCGATCACCTGCTCTTCCACGCGATCGAGGTCGCCGCCTGTGTTCTCGAGTATGTACTGGCTTCCGACGTTCGACGTCATGATGATCACGCAGTTCTTGAAGTCCACCGTCCTTCCCTGCGAATCGGTCAACCGCCCGTCGTCGAGAATCTGGAGAAGGATGTTGAACACGTCCGGATGCGCCTTCTCGATCTCGTCGAAAAGGATCACCGAATACGGCCTCCGCCGCACGGCTTCCGTGAGCTGTCCGCCTTCGTCGTATCCCACGTATCCAGGAGGCGCGCCGATCAATCGTGCAACTGCGTGCTTCTCCATGTACTCCGACATGTCGATGCGCACCATCGCCTGCTCGTCGTCGAACAGGAATTCGGCAAGTGCACGCGCGGTTTCGGTCTTTCCCACACCAGTCGGTCCGAGGAAGATGAACGATCCGATCGGACGGTTGGGGTCCTGAAGTCCCGCACGCGACCGCCGCACCGCATTGGATACTGCCTCCACTGCCTGCGCCTGACCGATCACGCGGCTTGCGAGCACCGACTCCAGCTTCGTCAGTCGCTCACGCTCCCCTTCCATCATTCGTGACACGGGAATGCCGGTCCACTTGGCCACGATATCCGCGACGTCGTCGGCCCCGACTTCCTCCTTCAGGAACCGCGCTCCGCCGCTCTGGCTCGAAAGTGCACCCTCCGCGGCCTTCATCTGCGCTTCCAGCTGCGGAATACGTCCATACGAGATCTCCGCGGCCTTGCCCAGGTCTCCCGTGCGCGTAGCCTGCTCAGCCTCGATGCGTGCGTGCTCGATCTGCTGCTTGATGCGGCCGACGGCGCCAAGGGATTCCTTCTCCTGCTGCCACTGCGCCTTCATCGCGTTCGAGCGCTCGCGCAGCTCCGACAGATCCTTTTCGATCGTGTGAAGTCGCTCGACTGACGCGGGATCCTTCCCCTTCCGCAGCGCCTGCCGCTCTATCTCCAGCTGCGTCACGCGCCGCTCGACCTCGTCTATCTCCTGCGGCATCGAGTCTATTTCGATTCGCAGCCGAGACGCTGCCTCGTCGATGAGATCTATTGCCTTGTCGGGAAGAAACCTGTCGCCGATGTAACGGTTGGACAACGTCGCCGCGGCGACGACCGCGCCGTCGGTGATACGCACACCATGGTGCGATTCGTAGCGTTCCTTCAGTCCGCGCAGAATCGCGATAGTGCTCTCGACGCTGGGCTCTCCGACGAACACCGGCTGGAAGCGGCGCTCGAGTGCGGCGTCCTTCTCGATGTACTTGCGATAC
>JALYYT010000056.1 GCA_030946285.1 Gemmatimonadota bacterium | reverse complement strand
GGAGCATTCCGCGCGCTTCGCGGCCGATCCCCTTGTCTTGCTTCAGCTGCTCGTGCCGATAGTCCACACCTTCTTCCATAGCGGCGACGTCGCCAAGGCGATCGCGCTTACGGAGGAGGCCGTCGGCGTTGCGCTTAGCCTGGGTCTGAGGTCCCGCGCGTGCATCGCCGCGGCGCGGTTGACGTCTATGCTCATCGATCTGGACGACTCGGAGCTGGCGCAACGCTGGTCAGTTCGCGCGGTCTCCTATGCTCCGGAATCCTTGCCACCGCTCGAGAAGTGTGTTCTAGCGATTCAAGCAACAGAGCTTGCTGTCTGCGCAGGCGACTACGCAAAGGCGAGAGCGGAGCTGGACAGAGCCCGCGCTTTCCCGATGCAAACCATGCATCGAGTGCGCGCGGCGTTCGTGACGCTTGATTTCCTGATCGACTTCGGCATTTCACCCAGCATGATAACCGATGACAGATGTCGCGACATTATTTCTCTGTATGAGCACTCCAAGCATATGGAGGGACTAGACATTCTGGTGACTGCGGCGTATCACGCTGTCTCAATATTGATTGATGAGCGGGCCGCAGGTGAACTTGTGATTCGGTTTGTGACGGAGACTCGCAATCGGCGAGCGCCGCTCAGCCGGCACATTCGGACGCTCTACGCGAAGGCGGCGAGCTCGGCCACTGACATTGCTCGGGCGACTGGATAGTGCGAGGATCTGAACTCGAGTGTCTTCGCGCGCAATTTCGCAAGCGCGACGGTGCAAACGAGACGATCATCAAGCAATCTTCTCGCTCCCGATTTTGGGGCTGCCAGTCGACGTGCCGACGATCTTGATCTCGTAGCGCGACTCCTCGATGATCGCGACTGGTTGAAAAAGCGTTGACCAGTGGTGACTCGCCAGCAGCTTCCCTGCGATGACCGGATCGAACTGCTTGCCCTTGCACCGCTCGATTTCCGCTCTTACTTCAGGTTCCGTAAGGGCCCGACGGTACGGCCTGTCGGATGTCATGGCGTCGATCGTGTCGGCGAAGGTTAGCACGCGAGCCATCAGCGGAATGGCTTCACCCTTGAGACCATCGGGATAGCCGGTGCCGTCCCAGCTCTCGTGGTGACTGCGCACAGCTGGAACGACATCCTGTAGGCTCTGTACCTTGGCGACGAGAAGCGCCCCGTCAATAGGGTGCTCCTGCATTGTCATCCACTCGTCCTTTGTCAGACGATCCGGCTTCCGAAGAATCGGGGCATATTTTTCGTGGATTTTGCCAACGTCGTGAACGAGGCCGGCAACACGAATCCGTCGCACATCCCTTTCCTGAAGCCCGACCGCACGACCTATCACCTCTGCCAAACGCGCCACTCTTCGTGAATGACCCGAGGTGTACGGGTCCCGAGCCTCAATAGCGCTGACCATTAATTCCAATAGATCTCGCGAACTCTGCACGAGCGCGCGATTAGACTCGTAGAGCCGATTTACCCAAATCAGCGTGCATGCCACAGCGATCGCATGAAGATATCCCCAATTTACAGCGGCGTACGCGACAAACCCGGCAACCGGAGTCACGAGCACGTCGTCGACCAGTGTTCGAGCCGTGGCCGCCTGCCAAGTCTGGCGAACATTTTGAGCTCGGACCAGCGACAGGCCAATGACAGTGGTCGTTCTGCTTACGATTCCGCCGGTCAAGAGGAGGGCGATCGTCGGCAGTGTTTTGATCGCGCTGTGCGCGGCCCAGGCCGTGCCTCCGACCAAGCGATAGACCACGACGCACAAACTGCTAGTAAGTACAAAATTCGACACGTTGAATAGAAGGGAGGACGGGCGAGCTCCGCGTCGCACTTCGAGAATTACGACGGTTGCTCCCACCGCGACCGGAACAGTCCAGTCTGCCACGGCTAGAGCGGCAGCAGGGAAGAGAAGGTATCCTGCACTGCCGTGCGCGCCCGAACCGTCCAAATCGTGCATCACGCTGCGGCCCACTCCGCCTACAGCACACAAGAACAGTGCAAGGGTAGCGGATTCGAGAGACGAAGGTGCTCCGAATCTCGCCAATAGACCCACGGCGACCACAGCGGCCGTTGCAATAAATCCGAAATAAACGCGTGCGCTTCTAGTCATGTACGAAGGAAGAAAGGAGCCCCCG
>JALYYT010000050.1 GCA_030946285.1 Gemmatimonadota bacterium | reverse complement strand
GGCCCGGATAGCTTAACGAATCGCGCGGGGTGAGCGTTGCCGGATCGTACGTATACGCAACACCTGCCTTCCATGTCAGCTGATAAAGCCTGTTGTGATACAACGTGAGTCCTTCGCCAAACCGGTTCGCGGCGATCGAACGGGAGGCGAGCACACGACCGGTTGTCATGTCAACGCGCCGGATATCCGAATGACCGTACTGACCGGTACTCTCGAACAGGACACCGTCCGCCCTGAGGAGACCCTGCGTGTAAGCGGCCGAATCATGGGGAAAGCGCGCCGTCGTTTCGTACGCAGCGGACGATTGTTTCGCGCTCGCATCACAGCCGGTGAAAGCGACAAGCGTGACTGCTGTCGTCGCGAACAATCGTGCCCCGTGTGAAAGGCCGACCATCACGGCTGCTTCATCGCCCCGCGGCACGCATGCACGACTGCAAGCGCGTCTCCAACGGTTCGCTCACCCGTCTTGTCCGATGGATGATTCGCAATGCGTAGCCGGCTGCCTGAATCCGGATCGGCGTAGACGAGCGTGGTAGAGCCGCCGCCGTCGAGGTTTATGGCATCGCGTGCCCCGAGTGCGAGCATGAGGCCGCCAAGCTCGCGGAGCGTCATTCCGGCGTTCTGATATTCGCGCCCGTCGACCGCGACCAGAATCAGGGTGCGACCGGCGCGCGCGATGCCTGCGGCGGTGCGGGGGTTTCGTTCGCGGAATCCGGCCTGCCCTTCGGTATCCACTGCGGGATCGATCATGCTGTCGCGTACGATGACTGGTCGCCCGCCCACGGCGTTCTGTGGATGAAACGGCGCCAGCTGTCCGTCACGCAGCACGAAAGTCGAGATGTGCGGCACGTTCGTCGAGTCGAACGCCAGCACGGGTTGCCGGTTCGGCGGAGTGATGATGCGGCCGTTGACGACGAGGAGATTCGTGGGGGAACCGTCCTTTAGATTGAAAAAATCACCGTTGACTCCACCAACAACGTGCTCACTGGTCGCAAGTCTCTCGAGGAGCGCGGTCGTCTTGTACCGGCCGCCAGCGGAGTCCGCTCCTTTCACGGCTTCGGCCACGTTGCAGCGGTCGAGATCGACATACAGGACGTTGATCGTCCACGGCCCCTGCTGCGAGCGGATTACGATCCGTCTTACCCCGTCGGCCACCTTCTGCTCCGAGGCGCTGGCGACGGGGAAGGGCATGACTCCGAGCTGCGCGGGCGAGAGCGAGGCGCCAGTCGAGCGACAGGAAGCCGCGGCCAGTGAGATGGCGGCGACGAGGAGAAGAAGTCGGCTGGTCTGCATGGTGTCGCTAATATGCACAATCACTGCAATTGCGGAGCAGACGCAACGCATCGAACGACACGAGCAGCGGCGCGCCGAAGCACCCTATCGTCCGCACTGTCCGCGCGCTAACGTGTTAGCCTGACCCTCCTGGCGCCATGCTCGAAGCCGGCGTCCCCGATGCACCGCGTAACCCGGACCATCATCGTGACTCATCACTCCCGCCTGCTCCCTGCCGCTCTCGTAACGCTCTTTCTGGGGGGCGCCGCAACCGGCCTTGCGCAGCAAGCATCCTCATCGAGCCGCCCTGTGTGGCCCGACGAGGGTGTGCGCACATGGACTCCGCGTGCCACCGAAGCTGCCATCACTCCGAACGACCTCCGGACGCGACTGTACCAGATCGCCGACGACTCCATGGAAGGCCGCGACATCGGATCGCGGGGAGACTACAAGGCGACTGCGTATATCGCAGATGTGTTCCACCGTCTGGGACTGAAGGCAGCGGGCGAGAACGGAACGTATTTCCAGGATCTGCCGTATGGTGCCTTCACATTGCGTAGCTCAGCGGTGCGGCTTGCGATTGGTAGCAGGACGGTCCCGGTTGGGGCACGGTGGGTGCCGCTCGGACCAGATGCTGCAGGAGGCACGGGTTCAGTCGCAGACCTGCGCAACACACCGGTCGTTTTCGCCGGTAAATTCGGCGACACTTCCGTGGTACTCGACCCGGCGCGGTTCCGTGGCAAGGTAGCCGTGTTCATTGGAGGTCCGCGAGTGCCGGGAGGGCAGACCCCGCCGGGGAAGATCACCCGCTGCGACTCGCTTGCGAATCGCTTCGGCGCCGATGCCGCGGTCGCTGACGATGCACGGCTCCGCGCCAGTCAGCGGGCGGGCGGCGTACGGCCGCTCGCGCGACGCGACGAGAGGGCACGCGAGGCCGGGGTCGCAGGTGTTCTCTTCATCGAGCCAGTTGATGCCTTCGCCGCGGCTGCGGCACTCCAGCCGCGCGGCACGATGCCCGTGAGCGATTCTCTCGTGGCTGGACCGGGGGCAGCCGTGATCGACAGCGCGACGGCGCAGCAGTTGTTCGGAAAGCCATCTGCGCAGCTCGCGGTTGGCGACGCCGGCTCGGCCGTCACCGCCCGCTGGCGGTATGACTTCCGCGTCTCGCCGACCCCTGCGCGCAATGTGATCGCGGTCCTGCCCGGTAGCGATCCGGCGCGCGCCAGTGAGTTCGTGCTGATCAGTGCGCACAATGATCATGTGGGAATGCGCCCGATGGGCGTTGACCACGATTCCCTACGCGCCTTCAACATGATCACGCGGCCGCAGGGTGCCAACGATCCCGTCTGCCGCCCGACAGCAGACCAACAGCATCAGATAGATTCGCTGATCGCTCGCGCGCGCAGCATTCGCCCTCCGCGCCGCGACTCGATAATGAACGGCGCCGACGATGACGGGTCCGGCACGGTCGTACTCCTCGAAGCCGCGGAGAAGTTCGCGAGCGAGCGCCCGGCGCGCTCCATCATCTTCGTGTCGCACACCGGGGAGGAAGCGGGTTTGCTAGGGTCCAAGTGGTTCACCGATCATCCCACGATCGCTCTCGACTCTGTAGCGGCTGCGATCAACATGGACATGGAAGGCAAGGGTAAGGTCTGGGAGGTCAAGTTCGGCGGTCCAAACTCCGTGCAGATGCTCGGCGCTCGACGCCTGTCGCGAGAGTTCGGTGACTTGGTGGATTCAGTGAACGCCGTGAGTGCGCAGGCGATGGCGATAGACAAGTCGTGGGACGTACCGGCGAATCCGTGGAACAGGTTCTGCCGCAGCGACCAGGTGAACTACGTGCTGCACCACGTTCCGGTGGTGTACGTCTCGACCGGATACGCGCTGGACTATCATCAGCCGACGGACGAAGCGCAGTACATAGACTACGAGCACATGGCGCGCGTCGGCAACTTCGTGCACGACATCGCGCTTGCCGTAGCCGATCGCAGCAACCGCCCTGCGATAGCCGGCGACGATCCGGCGTTTCCACGCTGCCGCTGATAAAGTTCACGAGAAAGTTCACGAGAAAGTTCACGAGAAAGTTCGGCTGAATCTCGCGCGGCCGCCGGGCCGCGCGAGCGTGTCATGGCACGAGAAGCGCATTCGTGAGTCCGGCATCATGGCACTTGACCGCAGAGTGAAAAATGCTTGAAGTCGCCGTATCGATCCCCACCCCCGACGGTATTTCGGACGGCTTTCTCTACCGCCGTGACGATTCCGGCGCATTGCCGGGCATAGTCCACCTGACGGATATCTACGGTGTTCGGGAAGCATCCCGGGGTATGGCACGTCGGCTGGCGGGGGATGGATATACGGTGCTGCTTCCGAATGTCTTCTATCGGACGAGGCAGTCACCGATGTTCGACTTTCCCCCGAACTTCGCGGAAGAGCGTACGAAGGCGCGCATGGCCGAGCTCGCGACGCCGTTGACGCCGGGGGCAGTGGATCGCGACGCGAATGCGTACGTGGATTTTTTTACATGCCCCGGAGCCGAACGCGCGTACGTGAACATGACCGAACTTTTTGCGCGAACCTTGAGATAGATGTCAGTTCGACAGCGCGCGGGACCGAACGATTCTCGCGGTGACCGACAGCTGTCCGACATGACGCATTGAATGTTCCGCGGCGTGAACGAGACAGCCTATGACCGTTGAGGGAAGTTGCGCTCTTCCGACCCCGCGGAATTCGCCCAGTATCGAGATGTCAATCGTCCGCAGCTCTGCAACGGCGGCATCAACGCGAGCGTCGAGTACTGACAGAATATCCGAGACACCGTCAGGCGACAGGTGCGCGCCTTCTTCTCGAATGCTCGCGAACTGCTCTGGCGAGAGACCGCCGCCACGCGCGTAGGTGAACAACCTGTCGATCACGCCCGCGATGTGTCGAACGTGAAAAGCGGACGAGGCTACGTCTGCCGGCCGGTCGTTCCATTCTGCTTCAGTGAGATTTGTCGTCAAGTCGAGCACACTCTCGCGAACCTGGAGAAGTATGTGCGCAACAGGCTGCAACAATGCAGGGACGCCGTCTACCGGACCACGCTGCCACCATTCGGTACCTGCCATGTGTGCAACCTCCGTCACGAACAGATTCTCGGTTTGACCATGTCGATAATTACTGATAATATGCTTGAGGAAACGGGCACGCTGGCGAATGCCGACAGATCGCTGCCTCGATTGTTCAGTAGGGAAAGATTCTGACAGCCGTTACGGGAGATTCACATGAGAAAGTTGATCGTATCCGAGTTCATGTCGCTCGACGGCGTGATTCAGGCTCCGGGCGGAAAGGACGAGGACCGCGATGGCGGCTTCGAGCATGGGGCGTGGACGCTCCCGTACTGGAACAACGAAATCGGCAAGAGCTTCATGGCGCTGATGGAGAACATTGACGCCTTTCTCCTCGGCCGGAAAACGTACGTGACGCACGCGAATGTGTTCGAACCGATGCCTGCCGGTGATCTCTTCGGTGATCTCATGAACGCCCCGAAGAAGTACGTGGTATCACGCACGCTCGAGAAACCAGTCTGGCGAGACACGACGATAATTCGCGAGAACTTCGTCGAGTTCGTGCGTGATCTCAAGACGCAACCGGGAAAGAACATCATGATCGATGGAAGCAGCGAGCTCGTGCACGCGATGTTCGATGCCGATCTCGTGGACGAACTGCATCTGCTGCTCTACCCGTTGTCGCTGGGCGGCGGGAAACGCCTCTTCCCGGAGGGCGTGTACAGGACCTTCACCTTGAAGTCAGCTACCCCGTTTCCGGGTGGTGTCGTGGATCTGTACTACGAGCGCAAACGGGACTGAGACAGAGGCAGACTCCTCAGTCCTTCGGCTTCATCACCTCACCGCGCTCTCCGACTAACTGCACTCGTGTATCCTGGACGATTCGGGGAAAAAAAGGGCCAGGCCTCGCGCAGTGCGCATGGCCTGACCCTTCGGTACTTCAATGCTTACTGCTTCGGAGCGGCTGCGGCCGGTGCGTTCACCGGCGGCTTCTGCGGTGCGATGTCGCTGAACATGTCAACGACGTAGCGCCACTTGCCATCATCCCCGCGCCGCAGCACTTCCGTGTATTTGACCGTGTTCAGCGCCCCGCCCATCTTGAAGCTCGCAGTTCCTACGGTGTAAGCGAGGTCGCCGACGCCGTATACCGTAGTTGAATTCAACGTCATGTCGCTTGCGCCGCCGGATATGAGACTGGCGAGCAGTGGATGGGCGGCAGCTCCAACGAGAGCCGGAGAATCTGGCGGCATGACGCGAGCGTCCGCCGCGTATGTGGCGAACACAGCGGCTGTATCCCTGGCGTTCATTGCCGCTGCGAACGCAGCGTCCACGGCCTTGACCGAATCGAGAGCCGCAGCAGAGAGGGGTGTGGCGGCTGCGGCTGCTGCAACAACAGGCGTGTCCGCCTTGGGCGCACACGCAACGGCTATCGCGCCCAAGCCGACGAGAAAGGACAGACGCAAGAGAAAACTCCGATGTTTGGTTGGTTGAACCTGCGACTCCAGTGGCCCAAAAGTAACGCCTACCGTCGTGTGCGCACCAGCCACACGCAGTTACAGTCTCCGTGCGTCATCCGTACATGCGGTCAACTCTTCCCCCGCTTCGGCTTCTCGGCGTTGACTGCCACCGCCGCGCGTACGAGAGCCTTGAAAGCCCTGTCGTTGATCTTTTCGCCTTCGTGAATGTCGATCGCACGGCGCACATTGCCATCG
>JALYYT010000048.1 GCA_030946285.1 Gemmatimonadota bacterium | reverse complement strand
GTCATCGGCGAGAAAATAGCCGGCGCCGCCTTCGAGCCCCGGGTCTGCACCATAACAATTGGCCGCACTCACCGATGTATCGCCTGGGTGGAGATACTTGCACCCTCCAAAGATGACATTGTTCACGCCCGCCCAGTTGAAGGTGATCAGCGAGAGTGTGGTCGAGAGCTGATAGAACTGATTGAATATGGTCGTGCCTGCCGCGTTCTGACCGAACACGTGCAGAAAGTCCGCTGAATTGGCGATTCCGTAAGTGTTCTTGAAATATCCGTCGTTCAGCGTGAAGGTGCCAGTTGGAGAGGAGCTGAAGATACCGGTGTTCTGCGCGTGGCTGTTGTAACCGCATTCTGAGCCACCGGGCGTGTGGTTGCAGCCAAGGGCCACGCCGAACGCGTTATTCGCATTCCCCGCCCGCTCGTCGGTTGCGGAGAAATCATACGCCGGCGGCCCCGCAGTGACTCCGTCCTGCGGCGCAGGATTGTAACCCTTCGTCAGGCCCTCCCAGGTGAATATCCCCTGTGCGCTGACCTTTGGTGCGTAAGCGCCGATGAGTGTGACGGTAGCCGCAAGAATTCCTAGTGTGCGAATCGCGCCTGCGGCGGCGGTGCGCGACTTTCTGCCTCGCAGCAATTCTTGCGTTTTTGGACTGAGCATGTGCTTGTGTCTCCTGAATTTTGAAGTCGATGGCGGACCGCGGTGGCCCACTCCTTAAAGCGCGGTAACCGCAGGAAACTCCTCATGCGCAGCAAATTTCTTGACAATTGCTTGTAGCGACCATAACCGGGGCCTGTGCAACGATGAGGGACTTTCCTCCCCTTTCGCGCTTTCTTCGCTGTATAGCCTGCTCCCGCCCCGGGGGAACGGTTCCGCCGACTCGATCACTCATACTTCCCGAACGCGCTTGAAATCCGCATATTCGGTAACAAACCTGAAGCCGGGACGGGATGGCGGCGCGATCGGATCCGACAGTTACCGAATTGCTGCAGGCCGTGCGCGCCGGCGACGATGGCGCTCCCGATCGCCTGGCGGCGTCAATCTACGACGAACTCCGCAGGCTGGCAGCCAGCTACATGCGCCGGGAACGCCCCGACCACACGCTGCAACCGACCGCGCTTGTGCACGAAGCGTTCATGCGACTCATCGGTACGGAGAATACTGCGTGGGAAGACCGCGCGCACTTCTTCGCTGTCGCGTCGCAGGTGATGCGCCGTATCCTCGTCGATCACGCGCGCCGATCAAGAACTCTCAAGCGTGATCACGGCTACGGTGTCACGCTTGATGACTCGGTTCCCGATCCCGCCACCACATCGCTCGATGTGCTCCGCGTGAACGACGCGCTTACAGCTCTTGCGGCAATCGACCCACGACAGGCGCGCATCGTCGAGATGCGCTTCTTTGTCGGTCTCACCATCGACGAGACGGCGGAAGTGCTCGGAATTTCTCCCGCGACCGTGTCACGCGAATGGACGCTCGCTCGAGCATGGCTGCACAGTGATCTTTCGCGTGATTGAAGGGCATTCCGCGAGCCCGACAGATAGTGCGATCAGCGCAGAGTCGTGGCTCCTTGTAAAGGATTTGTTCTGGGAACTTCAAGCTCTCGCGCCCGAAGCCAGAACGCAAAGACTCGAAACTCACACCGCAAGCGCACAGATTCGCGACTACGCGATGACACTGCTCGCCGCGTCTGAATCAATGGGAGAACGCTTCGATCAGCCGGCCATCCGATCTCTCGTTGGAGATGCAGATCCCGCCGGTATTCTCGACGATGGCAGCGGTGCCACACTCGTCGGTAGAATGCTTGGCAAGTATCGCGTGGTCCGTCGGATCGGTCAGGGCGGAATGGGGGCCGTGTACGAAGCACACCGCTCCGACGACAGCTACGACAAGCGCGTCGCGATCAAGACTCTCTGGCGAGGCGCCGACAGCTCGGTTCTGCTGCAGCGCTTCCGCTCGGAGCGACAGATCCTCGCCGGTCTCGAGCATCCCAACATTGCTCGCTTGATCGATGGCGGGACCACCGACGAGGGAGCTCCTTTTCTTGTGATGGAAATGGTTGACGGCGTCACGATCGACGAGTTCTGTGACCGCCACACACTCGGCGTCACCGCCCGGCTCGATCTTTTCCGCCAGGTATGTGCCGCCGTTCAGCACGCTCACCGCAACCTCGTGATCCACAGGGATCTCAAGCCGTCCAACGTCCTCGTCACGCCGAGCGGATCCGTCAAGCTGCTCGATTTTGGTGTCGCCAAACTGATCGATGATCCTCGTTCCGCGGGTACACTCACAGGTGCCGGACTCTCGCCGTTTACGAGAGCCTATGCAGCGCCGGAACAGATCGACGGCGGAACGGTTTCAACCGTTACGGATGTCTATTCGCTAGGAGCGCTACTGTTCGTTCTGCTCACAGGAAAGCCACCATTTGAGGAGTCCGGCTCGTCGGCCGCGACTGTCCGCTCGAGGAGCGCCCCGCTTCCAAGCACGATGGCCTCCGATGAAGCCGCGCATGCCCGTGGTCTTTCCGGGGCAACTCGTCTCAGGCACGTGCTCCGCGGGGACCTCGACGCAATAACGCTCGGCGCGCTGCGCGAAGATCCGACGCGGCGTTACGCCACGGTCGACGCATTGTCGGAAGATGTACACCGGTATCTGCGCGGAGAGCGCGTCCTCGCGACTCCGGACACGCTGTCGTACCGCGCGCGTGCGTTCGTACGGAGACGGCGCGGCCTGGTGAGTGCCGCCGCCGTCGTCGCATTCGCTCTCATCGCACTGAGCGCGGTCGCGCTGAATCAGACGCGGGTCAGCCGCAGGGAGGCCGTACGCTCGGAACGAATTGCGCAGTTTCTGACGCTGATGACCGGCTCGCCTGACACGCGGAACAGAACCATGCTCCTGCGGCA
>JALYYT010000006.1 GCA_030946285.1 Gemmatimonadota bacterium | reverse complement strand
GTATCGGTGCAATTCGGGCGCGGCAGGTACTCCGCCTCCGAGCTGATGTCGTTTCAGAAATGCGAGCGACGTCACTGGTTGAAACGGGTCGCCGGATTAGATGAGCCGGTCGTGACGGTGAGCGACGCTGGTAGAGACATCACCGCAAGCGGCGGAATGAGCGCGATCCAGTATGGAGTCATCGTCCACGACGTACTCGAGCACGCGGACCATGACATGGATGTCGGCGAGCTGGTTGACGCGGCGGCGTCGCGATGGGAGGCCGACCGCGATTCGGGGCGCGGTGTCGATCCCGCGGAGCGGCAGAGACTCGTTGCGGAAATCGAGAAGACACTTGGCAGACCGGAGTACAGGGAAATGCGAGACGCACCCGGTGCGATGCGGGAACTCGCTTTCACGTTCATTGACGACGACGGATGCTTTGAAGGGACCCTCGACCTCGTTGCGCCGTCGAGTACCGGTTACGGTGTTTTGGACGTGAAGACCGGTGGGAGTTCGGTGTCCAACGGCGAGCCCCGGGAAATGAGTGCCGAGCGATACGAGTTGCAGCGAGCGCTATACTGCAGGGCAGTGGCGGCGCTCACGGGAAAGCCCGTGTCGAAGTTCGTGTTCGACTTCACAGCGACCGGGGTCCAGACTCAGTCGATACCGGACACCGTTTCAGCCGCAAGAGATGAAGTTCTGCTTGAGGAGCGGCTGAAGCGTCTGAAGGAAGGAAGGAGCGACCGAACTCATGACTCCAGCGAGTGCAGGTTCTGCGGCTACCGATCCGCCGGCTGGTGTCCTGGAGCGAACGTCGAAATCTGACACGTATCAGGATGGACTCTCGCCGGATGAATCACTGACCGACCCCAGAGTGAAGCGATTGCGATGATGACGCGACCCGTGAGACTTTCCCGTATTGCGGTGTCAATCGCGGCAGCAGGGTTTGTTGTGGCGTGCAGTTCGCTCTCCCGCGGGAGAGCACCGAACGCGGCATCCATCGTGGAGGGGACGGCACCGCAGTATGTTCGTCGCGACACTACCGCAGATCTATTCAGCGCATCGCTGGCCAGAGCGGCGTGGCGTGACGCACGCAGGCAGGAGGAGATGCAACGCGGATTCTGGGCCGATATCGCAGTGCTTGATATTGCAGGCGCGAGACAGGACGCAGTCGGTCTCGACCAGCGGACCTTCGTGGCTGCGCTGCAGCATCTCATGACGAGCGATCCGCAGGGTGCCGCGATAGCGTTCCATGCGCTGCAGAAGACGACCGGCGATTCGCTCGTCCGCAATCGTGCGCGTGACGGGCTCACCATGGCGCTTCGCTGGTACTCGGACTGGGCGACGATCGCCGGCCTGGAGCCAGATCCGGATTCCGTATCGCGTGGACGCGCGGATTCGTCCGCTGGTCGTGGAGCCGTGGAACTGTGGGCCCGCACTCTGGCTGCGACGCCACCACCGGTGCTTTCGATCGCCGACGGTCCGATCGTTCTGCCGTTGCGGCGCAGCCGTGTCGGGACCCCGATTGTTCGCGTGACCATCAACGGACACGCGCACGAATTCTGGCTGGACACCGGGGCGAGCATGACAGTGATCTCCGCGGACGTTGCGGCGGAAGCGGGTGTGAGGCTTGTAGCGGCTGATTCGCTTTCGCTCGGAGTCATCGGTGGCAGCATCGATGCGCGTGCCGCGGTGATTGATTCACTACAGCTAGGTGGTTTCACCGCTCACGGAATCGCGACTGCCGTCGTCGAAGCACGCATGCTGAGGCTCGATTACGCAGTGCAGAATGGTGAAGCGACCCCGATCCGGATTGATGGTGTAATTGGCGTCGATCTCTTGCGATGGATGGACGTCGTCATAGATGTACCATCGGGAACTATCTCGATTGCGCGGCCGAAGCAACGTCTTTCGGGAGACCGGAATCTCTTCTGGGTCGGATTTCCGGTCATCCGGTTGATCTCGAAGGATGGCCAACCACTCCTCTTCGGACTGGACACTGGCGCGCAGGACACGTATGTAACGCTTGGATTGCTCAGAAAACTGCCTGATACTCACGTCGCGATCCGACGCGGTAGAATCGGTGGCCTGGGAGGGCTGGAGGAGCCGACGGAGTGGGTGGCGACCGACGTGGCGGTGAGCGACGGTCGGTACGCGATAAGACTGCTGAACGCTCCCGTAGCCGGTGCCCGTCCATCCAGCTTCATCACTTTCGACGGGATGCTCGGGAGCGACATCGCATTGCGGACGCGGTTGCATCTGGATTTCGAGAATGGAGTGTTCGATGTAAGACCGAGCGAGATACGCGGAACCGCGAAGAGATGAACCGGGCGGCCCCGCGCACGCAGTGAATCCCGACCAGTTGTTACGCTGATTACCATCAAACTGTCGTGTGACGAACACCGTCCACGAAACAATCGGTCCCAGCTCAATGTCAAATTCCGAACCCACCGCAGTCCAGATCCACTCGCTTCGCGTTCGCCTCACTGGCGCCTTTCCCACCATGATGCGCACCGCTATAGCGCCGTTCGATGACGAGTCCATCTGGTGGCAACCTGCACCGGGTATCAATCCCGTCGCGGTACTCGCGCTCCATTGCGCGGGAAACCTCCGTCACTATATCGGCCACTTCGTCGGCGGAACCGACTACGTGCGGAATCGGCCACAGGAGTTCGACGCCACGCGACGTCTGACAAAAAAGGAAGTTGTGGATGAGTTCGATCGTGCAATTGAAGACGTGCGGCGCGCGATGGATGATCTGAAGCCCGTTGATTACACGGGTCCCTCGCGTAATCAGGAAAATCCCCAATCGAGCCTGTACGAGGATTTCATGGTGGCCGTAACACATCTCGCGTTGCACACGGGCCAGGCTGTGCAACTGGCCAAGCTTCACGGCTACAGTGTCGGCGACAAGGTGTGGGGTGACGCTCACAGAACGGCGGCTGCACAGAATGGCTGACATCCCGACACTCGTCATCTTCTTCATAGTAGTCGCGCTTCTCGGCGTTGGGATCGCGCTCGGCTGGCTCGCAGCATATGTACGCCAACGTCACGCCACTGATTCAATGACCAGCCGGTTCGCGGATCTCTCGGCGAGGTTCGAGCTGCGTAACGCTGAGGCGACGCGGCTGCTCGTGCGGCTCGAGGAGCTCGGTGCCGCGGACGTCAAATGCGCTGCGCTGTCCGCGCAGCTGGATGCGGAGCGCAGGAGCACTGCCGACAGGGTCGCCACGATGGAACAGGCAGAGCTTCGGCTTCGCGAGGCGTTCCAGTCGATGGGAGCGGAAGCGCTGCGGCAGAACAGCGAATCGTTTCTCCAGCTTGCGAAGACATCGCTTACGGAGATGCAGCAGAGCTCATCGTCCGATCTCGAGTTGCGTCAGCAGGCAATCACGGAACTCGTGTCTCCCATCAGGGAGACGCTGGAAAAGATGGACGGCACGCTCAGGCAGGTCGAGCTGACCCGAGTCGGCTCATACGAATCACTGATCGAGCAGGTGCGCTCGATGGGCGAGGCGCAGAAGGAGCTGAGCGGACGAACCAAGCAGCTCGGCGACGCACTGCGCGCTCCGACCGTTCGTGGTCGCTGGGGTGAGATGCAGCTCAAGCGCGTGTGCGAGATGGCGGGAATGCTGGATCATTGCGACTTCACGGAGCAGGCGAGCGTGGACGGCGCGGATGGAAAGCTGCGTCCGGATCTCACGGTGAAGCTGCCCGGAGGCAAGGTCATCATCGTCGACGCGAAGGCGCCGCTCATGTCGTACCTCGCGGCAGTGGAGTGCACCGACGAGACAGAGCGTGAGCGACTGATGCGGGACCATTCGCGTCAGGTGCGCGATCACATGGTGAAGCTCGGACAGAAGGCGTACTGGGGCCAGTTCGACTCCACGCCCGAATTCGTGGTGATGTTCCTGCCCGGCGAGACGTTCTTCAGCGCAGCGCTCCAGTTCGATCCGGCGCTCATCGAGTACGGCGTGGATCAGCGCGTGATCCCGTCCAGTCCAACGACACTGATTGCGCTTCTCCGTTCGATTGCGTACGGCTGGCAGCAGGATCGTGTAGCCCGAAACGCCGAGGAGATAAGCACGCTCGGAAAGGAGATGTACACGCGCATCAGCGTGTTCGCGACCCATCTCGACAACATCAGGCGTGGTCTCGAGAAGTCGGTCGAGTCGTACAACAGCGCGGTCGGTTCACTGGAGCGCAAGGTGATGCCCCAGGCGCGAAAGTTCAGGGAGCTTGGCGGATTCGCTGCTCCCGATCTCGACGTCGTGGATACGATCGACGTTGCGATGCGGAGACTCGATCTCCCGGAAGACAAACGCGACGTGGCAGAAGTGACCGGGCAACCGCATATTATCGAGCCCGCTCCGGCAATGGGACTTCCTCCCGCCTTCACGGAGCGAGCGCAACTACCCGTCTAGCGACGGATTACCGGCGAGGTACAGCCTGTGACGAGATCGGAGCATGGGCTGGCGGCGATTGCATCGGAAACGGGACTGGAGCGCGCGATCGGGGTGCGTGGGCTCGCTGCGACCGCGATAAATGTCGTCGTTGGCGGCGGAATATTCGTCCTTCCTGCCGTCGTTGCTGCATCGCTCGGTCCTTCGGGACCGCTCGCATACATAGTTGTCGCAGCCGCCATGAGCCTGATTGTTCTCTGCTTCGCGCAGGCTGGGAGCCGGGTGTCGCTGACCGGCGGGCCGTACGCATACGTTGAGATCGCGCTCGGCAGGTACATGGGATTTCTCGTCGGAACACTGTTGTGGCTTGTGGGCACTACCGCGACCGCTGCCGTCGGCAGCGCATTCGTCGGATCGGTCGCGGTGTTCTACGCGCCACTTGCCGCGCCCGTACCGCGCGCACTCATTCTCGCGGGCCTCTTCGCGCTCTTCGGCGCACTCAACTCACGTGGCACGCGGCAAAGCACCAGGTTCATGGAAATCGTGACTGTGGCCAAATTGCTCCCGCTTCTTGTTTTCGTGGTGATTGGTGCGGCGCTCGCGCACGGATCTGTCCCGGATGTATTCGGTAATCTCGCTCCGGCCAAAATGGGGCGGTCGGTAATCGTGTTGATCTTCGCATTTGCAGGAATCGAGTTCGCGCTGGTGCCGAGTGGTGAGGTGAAGGATCCGGCGCGGACTGTACCTCGGGCGCTTTTTCTGGCGATGATCGCCATCACGCTGCTGTACGTGGCGATCCAGTATGTCGCGCAGATGATACTCGGACCGGCTCTGGCTACGGCGCAGGCGGCACCACTCACGACTGCGGCGCGGGTGGTTCTGGGTCCCGGGTTCGCCTTGTTCATCGGGATAGGAGCGAGCATCTCGATGTTCGGATACGTGAGCGGGATGCTGTTCACGGCGCCGCGTGCATTGTACGCGTTCGGTCGCGACGGAATACTTCCACCAGTGTTCGCGAAGCTGCATCCCGAGTATGACACTCCGGTCGTCGCGATCTTCGCGCAATCCACGATGACGTTTCTGGTGGCAGTAACGAGCGGCTTCACGCAGCTCGCAATTCTGGCGAACATATCCGTGCTCGTGCTTTACCTGCTGTGCTGCATATCGGCGTACGAGCTGCGGCGTCGCAATGTGCAGGAGGGGGGCACTCCGTTCCGCATTCCCGGCGGACCACTGGTGCCGATTCTGGCGGTCGCCGTGATACTATGGATTCTGAGCAACGCGACGCTGCAGGAGTTCTCGGTGATTGCGGGTGTGCTCGTTGCTGCATCCGTTCTGTTCGTGATCCGGAAGGGCGCGATTGCCAAGGTGGTGCGGGCCTCATCTTAATCCATTCGTAATCAACTCGTCAGGATGGCGTAATCTGGCTGTCGTACGTTGGTGGGCAGGATTCGCCACGCAGCGCCACAGTCGGACAGGTTACACCGAAGTTGGTAGGGCAATGTCAATAGCACCGCCATCAACCGACAGGACGATCAATGTCTCGTTGCCGTAAGTCACACGGTTTTGTGCAGGTCGCGCTCGCGAGTCTCGTGGTGTTCTGCGCGAAACCGCTCATGGCCCAGATAGGGACGACAACAGATGTGATCGTAGGACGCGTGGTTGGGCCGGACTCGATGGGACTCCGTATTGCGCACGTGGACGTCACATCCATCGAATCAGGGATCACGCGCAAGCAGGTGACGGGAGACGACGGCCGCTACAGCGTGATCTTTCCCGACGGCGGTGGACGATACCTGTTGACGGTTCACTACCTCGGCATGGCGCCTGTCCGCATGCTCCTCCAGCGCCGTGGAGATGAGGACAGACTCGTCGCAAATTTCACACTTACCCCCACAGCGGTGCGACTCTCAGCAGTCGCGGTGGAGGCGCAGCGAATCGCTGACTCGCTCGGTGTTGGCGCTGGCGCGATCGGTCAGGTGCTGAGCAAGGAGCTGCTGGAGCAGCTCGGGTATGAAGGAAACGAAGCCGCGGCCCTCGCGCTCGTGACACCCGGAGTGACGCTGATGCAGGGCGGTGACACCTCGATGAACGCGATCGCGATCAATGGCCAATCGGCGTCGCAGACTGGTCACCTGATAGATGGACTCGCGGCCGGCAGCGGATCGTTGCCGGCGCAGGCTGTGAAGAGCACCAGCGTCATCACAAGTGCGTACGATGTCGCGAATGGTCAGTTCACCGGTGGTTTCGTGCAGCAGAGCACGATCAGCGGTACGAATAAATTCAACGGCTCGCTGGACAGTTCGGTGCCGCTTGCGCCGATGGGGACAGTCGGCGCAAGCCAGGGAGTGCTGACCCGAACTCAGAAAGGCTACCGCGGTGGAGGGAGCCTTGCCGGGCCATTCATTAAGGACCACCTGTTCGGCGCCATGGCCTATAGCCTGTCGTCCTCATCAACGCCGAGTGCATCGATTTATTCACTTGAACCGACATCGCTCGATCGGCTTGGCGTGATACCGGATTCAGTTGCACGGTTCATGAGAATTCTGGACTCACATGGTCTCGCCAAGCCCGTCGGTAATCCTGCCGGAGTACAGCAATCCGGATTTCGTACCGGCTTCGGACGACTTGATTTCACGCCGAACGAGAAGAACACACTCACACTTTCGGCGAGTGGATTCCGCTTCTGGAATCAAGGCTTTCTCACCGGGCCACTTGCGACTCCGACTGCTGGTGGTCAGTACAGCACGGAGTCGTGGCGCGCCCAGATCGCGCTCACGTCGCATCTGGGTGCATTGGTGAACGA
>JALYYT010000405.1 GCA_030946285.1 Gemmatimonadota bacterium | reverse complement strand
CGGATTGAAGTCGTAGCGGATGCCGCCGATTCCGGCCTGGTAGCCGAGCGCAAGAGGGGCGAATACGACATCCTTCGCGGAAATTGTCGTACGCTCGTAGCGGGCGTAGGGCTTGAATTCATGAGCGACGCCCTCGAGCCTGTAAGCGAGCTGCGCGTAGTATGCGTCGTCGTGGGCGGCCTGTCCGCCGGTGAGTGGCGTGTGGTCAAAGTGAACGTATTACGCAATGAACTCGGGGCGTTCGCGCTGCCAGGCAAAGTACGCCGACGAGATGCCCTCGGTTGCGCCTGGGCCGCTCGCCGGAGTGACGCGATCACGGTAGTACCCGGCGCCCAGCTGCGCGCCATAGAGCGTGGCGGGACGCGCCGACAGTGCCACGGTCCACGCGCGACTGCCATTCAGATCGCCGGCGTCGCCAGCGCGGGATATAGTTGCCGCGCGACCGTTGCCGATCCCCGCCATGTACTGCAAGCCCAGGTCGCCCGCGGGAAGATCGCCTTCAGCGAATGCGCCGACGAAATGCGTTGGAATCAGCTGGCTTCCGAACTTGATCATCTCCGGTCGCGATACCGTGGTCTGCAGCCATGCTCCATGGTGGAACGCGGTGTTCCAGTAGCCTATTGGCGTATGGTAGCGGCCGGCCGAGACCTTGAGTGCGTCGTCAAAGTCGTACCGCAGTATTGAACGCTCGACTTCGAAAGCGTAGCCCGTTGGTTGCGCTGTTGCGCTGAACTCGCCGAAATAGTTGAGGCGATCGGTGAAGGAAACGATGACGTGGCCGACCGCCTGCCCCATTGCGAAACCCGACGGGATCTTGCGATTTGTGGCGACGTACGAGATGTCCCCGAACAGCATCGCCCTGACGACGGGCATGGAAATTTCATCCTGCGCGTAGAGCGGACTGACGCCGGCGAGTAAAAGCGCGACGGCGATTGCCGTTCGGGTGGATCGCATGATCGAGTGGGTCCAAATGAGGCCGCGTCACTACAGCGGGTGGCGCAAAAGTACGAGTGCAAAGCGCGGAAGGGCAAGAGTCCCTTTTGCATCCTCGACCCAACCGCGCCCTAGGGGACCGTACCTGGCAGTTCGCCGGGCTGGCCCTGCTGCATCTCCCGGATGCGCTGACGGATCTGCGCCTGGAGGCCAACGTACTGCGCTACCTGCACAGGGGTCATGAAAGCGGACAGCTGCTGCTGCTCTTCCTGCTGCAGCGCGAAACGACGCGTCTGCAGATCGCGCGCCTGGTTCAACAGCTGGGAAACGCGCGCCTGATCCGCGGACGAACCCTTGCCCATCTCATCACGCAGATCCAGCCGCACCGATCGCTCCTGCTGAACCAGCGTGTTGCGTTGCGCGCTCAGATTCGCATTCACTGTGCGAAGCCGCGCGGCCTGCTCGTCATTGAGGTTGAGCTTCTCGCGCACGATCTGCTCGCTGCGTTGACGAAACTCCTTCTCGAGCGCCTGACGCCGAGGCTGATTCGCGCCAGCCTCCGGAGGAGGCCGCATGACTCGGCCCCGGCCGGGCCGCTGCGCGCCTGCGGTCACCGATCCCGCGGTGACGGCCGCGATGAGCGCGACGACTTTCGCGTGGCGAAGAATTCGCGTGATCATGCCGAGCCTCGCGCGCGCTGTGCGCCGGACGGAAGCTCGAGTGCCGGAGGTGTTACCGACTCCGGATCTGCTGTCGGAAGTGCCTGGAGCTGGTCCAGCTCTCGAGTGAGTTGCGCAAGGCCGTCGTCGGACAGGTCACTGGTATTCACAAGCACCAGGCCAGCGCTCGATCCGCCGGACACGGCGGTGGCAGAGCTTGCGGCCGGAAGTGCGCCCGTGGAATGCGATTTGTGCATCACTAAGGCCGAGATACCGACGGCTCCCACCAGACAGGCCGCCGCGAGCTCCAGATAGACGCGCTTCATTACGGGCGAGCGGCGACGGTACGGCGGAATCGCGGACGCTATGCGGATGACATCAATGTTCACGACGGGTGTCGCGGCGCGTACCGCGCGAATGATCGCAAGTTCCGCGGCGCAGTCGTCGCAATCGGCCACGTGCTCCTGCACGCGGTCGCGCTCCGGCTCCGGCAGCATACCATGCACCAGCTCCGGCAGCGCCTCGCGAACTTCTACATTCAGGCAATCATTCATCATCGAGATACTCCTTGACCGCTCTCATCGCGTTGTGGTAGTGAACCCGGGCTGCGCCCTCTGTGCTCCCAACCAGCTCCGCGATCTCCTTGTACGAAAGTCCCTGCTCCAGACGGAGCGTGAAGACCTCTCTCTGCTTCTGCGATAGCGACGCGACTGCACGTCTCACACGGGACATTGATTCGTCCGCCACCATCGAGTCCAGCGCGTCGAACGTCGTCACAGCATCCCCTTCTTCGACCGACGCTATTACCCTGCTTCGCTTTTCCGATCGTCTTCGATCGAGAACAAGTCGCCTCGCGATAGTGAATAGCCAAGTCCGGAATGCGCTGTCACCGCGAAAACTGTCCAGTGCGCCGAACGCGCGAACGAATGTGTCCTGAACTATCTCGTCCACGGAATCCCGTTCCCCCTCGCCCACAACGAACCTTGCGAGTGCTGGCGCGTGCCGCTCCACCAGCCTGGTAGCCGCCGTCCCCTGCCCCTCCCGCCACCGGCGGATCAGATCGAGGTCAGTTGGTTCAGATGTTCCCGGTTGGGTGGTTACTTCCACACGCTAAATAGACGTCCTCGCCCTCCGGATGTTAAGTGGCGACGGTTGACGGATTTACGTCCGGGGAATAGCTTCAGTAGAACAAGCGTTCGATGGTCAAGGACTGCATTCAGAGGTTATGCCAATGCCCGACGAGAACTTTACGCCCGCGCACGACGCGCAGGATATATCCGCTGCCTCCGGAGTCAGGACTCCAAAGCTCGAGACGCTGCTGAGTGCCGCCGCCACCACCTTTGCCACGCGCGGTTACAGCGGCACCAGCATGCGTGACATAGCCCACGATTCCGGCATTTCGCTCTCCGGCATCTACTACTACACCAGAGGGAAGTCGTCACTTCTCTACGAGATCCAGTCGCGCACGATAGACGCTCTGCTTGCATCCGTCGCACAGGCCCTCTCACGAGTCACGAAGCCAGAAGACCAGCTGATGCAATTCGTCGAGAATCACATCTCGTACTCGAATGATCATCCCGCCTTCGTTCGGGTCCTGTCGCATGAGACCGCGCCGGACGGCACGGACGAGCGTCGGGAAGCGGTCGAACTCAAGCGCAGCGAGTACGTTCGAGTGCTTCGGGACATCCTCGACCGGGTGCGGCAGGAGCATTCCGCTCAGGTTTCGACCACTTTCGCCGCGGACATGCTTTTCGCCATGATGAGCGGCCCGCGCCAGTGGGGCGTTACCGACACCACGCTCAATGTCGGGATCGCCGCCCGGATGATCTACGAC
>JALYYT010000377.1 GCA_030946285.1 Gemmatimonadota bacterium | reverse complement strand
GGCCCAGATCGTTTCCGCTCCAGCGTCGCCTGTACCGACGGTCGGTGCATCCGGGGCTATTTCCGGGGTGATGGGTGCCTTCCTGGTGCTGTATCCGAATGTCCGGGTGAAGATGTTTTTTTTCATCATCCTGGCTGACGTGCGGGCCTGGCTCGTGCTCATCTACTGGTTCCTGCTGCAGCTCTTCGAGGGGCTCGCTACTGCCGGCACCATGCGGAACGAGATTTCCGGTGGTGTAGCGGTCTGGGCGCACGTCGGCGGATTCGTGGCAGGAATCATTCTCATCAAGTTCTTCACGACGCGCGGGCCGGTGGCTGTGCCGCGCGGGAGCGGCTAACTTCGTTGTCGCGAGCCAGTGCGCATGGCTCGTCGCTGGTGCAGCCGGCCAGCGGGTCCCGGTTCAACGATTCGGAGTGATGTGTGCGGCTGATTCCCCGCGACGAGCAGTTCTACGACCTATTCACGCAGCTCGCCGAACGGCTCTCGCTGGCGGCTCGCCTGCTGCATCAGCTCTTCCGTGAGCCGGAGCGTTTCGCGGTCCATGTTCAGGCGATCAAGGCCGCCGAGCACGAGGCCGACCAGATCACGCACGACATCATCGCGCGACTCGACCGCACATTCATCACTCCGTTCGATCGCGAGGACATTCACCAGCTCGCGTCGGCGCTGGACGAAGTGGTGGATTTGCTGGACGGCGCGGCCCGACGCGTCGAGATCTTCCGGATCACGACGGTGCATGCTCCGGCCGTGACGCTTTCCGAAGTGATGGTTCGTGCGGCGGCCCAGGTCGAGGAAGCAGTACGCAACATGAAGGACCCGAAGATCGTCAACCGGAAGGCCGAAGAGCTGAAGAAGCTCGAAGAGGAGGGCGATGCGATTTATCACGAATCCATGGGGGCGCTTTTCGACGGCGCAGCCGACGCGATAGAAGTCATCAAGTGGAAGGAGCTTTACGACACGGTCGAGGATGCACTGGATCAGGCGGAAGACGTCGCCAACGTGCTCCAGTCGATCGCCATCAAGAACGGGTAGCGCGTGATCGGTTACGTCGTCGCGATCATCATCGTCGCGTTCGTCTTCGATTTCAGCAACGGCTTCCACGATTCAGCGAATTCGATAGCGACGATCGTAGGTACGCGTGTTCTGAGTCCGGTAGCCGCAGTCGTTTGGGCGGCCTCGTTCAACTTCCTCGCATTGTTCACCGTCGGCACTGCCGTGGCGAAGACAGTCGGCAGCGGAATGATCGACGTCGCGATCGTGAATCCGAACGTCGTGCTGGGCGGTCTGCTCGGTGCGATCACGTGGAACATCATCACGTGGGCGTACGGTATTCCCTCCAGCTCGTCGCACGCTCTCATCGGTGGTTACGCTGGTGCCGCAATCGCGAAGTCCGGATGGGCTGCGGTTGTGTGGGGCCGCAAGTGGATTGAAACGCTGTCGTTCATCGTGATATCGCCGGTCGTTGGTTTGATCGTCGGACTGCTGTTGATGACGGCGATCTACTGGGGTTTTCGGCGCGCAAATCCTGCCAAGACGGACCGCCTATTTCGTGTCATGCAACTCGGAAGTTCCGCACTGCTTTCGCTCGCGCACGGCGGCAACGACGCGCAGAAGACGATGGGTATCATCGTGGGGCTTCTCGTCTCGGTGCGGTCACTGACCATGCACCAGACTGGCCTGCTTTCCCATCTCTACGTCGACAACGCGAACGGTGTCCCGTTCTGGGTCGAAGTAACAGCATACACGGCGATCTCGCTCGGCACGCTCTTTGGCGGCTGGCGGATCGTAGCGACCATGGGGCGGCGTATCACCCGGCTGAGGCCGGTCGGGGGCTTCGCTGCCGAGACTGCAGGCGCAGTCGCCATTCTCGCCGCCACGCGCCTTGGGATACCGGTCAGCACCACCCATACCATCACCGGGTCCATTATCGGCGTCGGCGCGACCACGCGGCTATCGGCCGTCCGGTGGGGAATAGCCAGACGCATAGTGTGGGCCTGGGTGGTGACGATTCCCGCTGCAGGTGTGATGGCGGCACTGGCTTACTGGACGCTGGCTTCGATCGTCAAACTCTAGATGGCCACGGATCCGCAACTCTTCATCAATCGCGAACTGAGCTGGCTCGCGTTCAACGCTCGCGTTCTCAACGAAGCGTTCGACGCGCGCAATCCGTTGCTCGAGCGGCTCAAGTTCCTCTCGATCTACAGCACGAACCTGGACGAATTCTACATGGTTCGTGTAGCAGGCGTGCGCAGGCAACAGCTTGCGGGAGTCACCGTCCCCACCGGCCCCGATGGCAAGACTCCCGCAGAGCTCATGGGCGCCATACGCACGCGCATTGCGGAGCTGGGCGCCATGCAGCAGCGATGCCTGCACGAAGTACTGCTGCCGACGCTCGCCGAGCGCGGCGTCAAGCTGTTATCGATGACGGAACTGGGATCGTCGGAGTGGCAGGTCGTGGACGACTTCTTCGAGTCGGACATCTTCCCTGTACTCACGCCGCTCGCCGTTGATCCGACGCATCCGTTCCCGTACATCTCGAATCTTTCGCTGTCGCTCGCTGTGCAGCTCTATGATCCGGACACGAAGACGGAGCGCTTCGCGCGAGTGAAGGTTCCGAAGATTCTTCCGCGCTGGGTTCCGGTCGGCATTCCGAATCACTTCGTACCGGTGGAGCAGGTGATCAGCGCCAATCTCGGAGCGCTGTTTCCCGGAATGGAGATAATCGGCAGCTGGGCGTTTAGAGTGACACGCTACTCGGATCTGGAAGTGAAGGCGTCCGACGAAACCGAGGATCTTCTCACTGCGATCGAGGAGCAGGTCTTCCAGCGGCGGTTCACCGAAGTCGTCCGCGTGGAAGTGCAGACGGGGGTGCCCGACGAGATCCGCTCGATACTGGTGCAGGAGCTTCGCGAGGAGCAGACTGCTGAATTCGCGCTGACGGCTGAAGACATGGTAGACGGCGGATCGTTGCTCGAGCTAGGCGATCTCATGACGCTGGCCGCACTCGAAATTCCGGACCTGCGGGATCCGCCGTTCGCGCCTGTGACGCCAGCGCGCCTGCGGGATACCTCCCGGTCGATCTTCGACGTGATACGTGAGCGTGACCTGCTCGTGCATCATCCGTACGAATCATTCACGGCAAGCGTCGAGCAGTTCGTACAGGCGGCGGCGTTCGATCCCGACGTTCTGGCTATCAAGATGACGCTGTATCGCACCTCGGGCGACACGCCGATAGTGCGCGCTTTGACGGACGCGGCGGAACGTGGCAAGCAGGTCGCGGTGCTCGTCGAGCTCCAGGCGCGGTTCGACGAAGCGAACAACATCACGTGGGCGAGGACGCTGGAAGATTACGGTGTGCACGTTGCGTACGGGCTCCCGGGTCTCAAGACTCATGCGAAGATGACGCTAGTCGTTCGCCGGGACACCGACGGCATCCGACGGTACGTTCACGTCGGCACTGGCAATTACAACTCCAAGACTGCGCGGCTATATACGGACCTCGGACTGTTCACCGCAAGCCGATCGGTTGGCGCGGACACTACTGATCTTTTCAACGCGCTCACCGGTTTCTCCAGGCAGCGTCTTTATCGCAAGCTTCTGGTCGCGCCGGCGAACATGCGGCACCGGCTCATCGAGCTGATCCAGCGCGAGGCCGATCTGGCCCGTTCCGGAAAGCGGGGGCGCATCATCGCGAAGATGAACTCGATAGTGGACGAACAGATAATCGAGGCGCTGTACGACGCCTCGCGGGCCGGCGTCGGGATCGATCTGATCGTGCGCGGAATCTGCTGTCTCCGCCCCGGTGTGAAGGGTGCAAGCGAAAACATTCGCGTAATGAGCGTGATCGGCCGCTTCCTGGAACACTCGCGGCTGTTCTATTTTGCGAACGAAGCCGAGCCGGAATATTACATCGGGTCGGCCGACTGGATGACGCGGAACTTCGACAGACGCGTGGAAGCGATCGTGCCGGTGGATGACATTCTATTGCATGAGAAGCTTCACTCGCTGCTCGTGACGTCGCTCGAGGATAATCGCGAAGCCTGGGATCTGTCTCCGGACGGCAGCTACACGCAACGTCGCCCGAACGGCGAGCCGGTGCACGCGACGCAGGAAGCCTTCCTGCGAGATCCCTGGGGCGTGGTGCGCGACGCCACGGAGGGAGCAAACGAGGACGCGCGTGTGGACGAACTGTCCAGGCGCGCGTAGCTTCGGTCGTTTTGGTTGCGGCACGTAGCCGCGCTGGTCAGGCTCCGATCGGATGCCAGACGGTCTTGAACTCCACGAAATTCCTGATCTCGTACACGCTTTCGTTCGCGGGCGCTGTCCAATCCGTATCGGGTTGACGAACCTTGACGCGCTTCACGCTGTCGGCGGCTCCCTTTCTGAGCGAGGTCGCATCATCGCCGGAGGCCACCGCATCAACGCCGCGAATGTGCGTGTGCGTCGCGAACGTCGGAATGAGCTCCCTGCGGTAACCGGTGAGAATGTTGACGACGCCGCCCGGAAGGTCTGACGTAGCGAGCATCTCGCCCAGGGTGATGGCCGGATACGGTATGGACTCCGAAGCGAGCGCCACCACGGTGTTGCCACTGACAATCGCGGCTGCGATCTGTGTAATGAGTCCGAGCAACGGTGCGGAGTCGGATGCGATGATGCCAACGACACCCATCGGTTCGGTGATGGTGAAGTTGAAGAATGGAGCAGCCACTGGATTCGCGCTTCCGAGTATCTGTTCATACTTGTCGGCCCAGCCGGCATAGTGAATGAGTCGATCGACGGCCTCGCCCACCTCTCGCTCCGCCGACGCGGTCCATTCCGGCGAGAACTGCCGCAGAACCCCGGTCATCTCGTCGGAGCGTGACTCGAGCATCTCCGCGAGTCTGTAAACGATCTGGCCGCGGTTGTACGGCGTACGACCGGACCATCCTGGTCCCGCCTTCGCCGCGGCTTCCACCGCGTTGCGCAGGTCCTTTCGCGTGCATTGCGGCACGTTGGCCACGAACTGTCCGCCGCTGTCGTAAACGGGAAACGTTCTGCCGCTCTCGGAGCGGATGAATGCGCCGCCAACGTAGATCTTGGGCGTCTTGATCACTGGAATGCGCTGGCTCATGAAAGCTCCACGTAGTCGAGCAGACCCTGACGGCCGCCCTCGCGGCCGAAGCCGGATTCCTTGTATCCGCCGAACGGTGACGACGGGTCGAACTTGTTGAACGTGTTCGCCCAAACGACGCCGGCCTTCAGCTCGGATGCCATGCGAAGAATGCGCGATCCCTTGTCGGTCCAGACTCCGGCGGAAAGTCCGTACATAGTGTTGTTCGCCTTCTCGATCGCTTCATCCATCGTCCTGAACGTGAGGATGCTCAGCACGGGCCCGAAAATTTCCTCGCGCGCGATGCGATGACTCTGAGTCACTTCAGTGAACAGGGTCGGGCGGAAGAAATATCCCTGCGATGGCAGTGAGCACGACGGCTGATACAGCTTCGCGCCCTCTGAAACGCCGCTCTCCACGAGCTCGCAGATCCTGTCGAGCTGCTCGCGTGAATTTATCGCCCCGATGTCCGTGTTCTTGTCCAGCGGGTCGCCTACGCGGAGGCTGGACATGCGCTGCTCGAGCTTGTGTACGAAGGCTTCGGCTATGGACTCCTGCACGAGCAGGCGGCTGCCGGCGCAGCACACGTGGCCCTGGTTGAAGAAGATGCCATTGATCACACCTTCCACTGCCTGATCAATCGGCGAGTCCTCGAACACTATGTTCGCGGCCTTGCCGCCCAGCTCCATCGTCATGCGCGTGCCTCGTTCGGCGAGCTGACGCATGATGATCTTGCCGACGTCGGTGGACCCCGTGAACGCGATCTTGCGCGCCGCAGGATGGCCGGTGAGCGCGGCACCGGTCTCCCCGGCGCCGGTTACGATGTTGATGACACCGTCGGGCAGCTCCGCTTCCTGGAGCAGCTCGGCGAACTTCATTGCGGTGGCGGAAGTCGTCTCCGCCGGCTTGATGACAATGCAGTTACCCGCGGCAAGCGCGGGAGCGAGCTTCCACGCCATCATCAGTAGAGGAAAGTTCCACGGAATGACCTGGCCGACCACGCCGATCGGCTCGACCGTGCGTCCCGGCGCGACGTAGGCAAGCTTGTCCGCCCAGCCCGCATGATAGAAGAAATGCGCGGCAGCCATCGGAACATCGAAGTCACGCGACTCGCGAATCGGCTTACCGCCGTCTATTGTCTCGGCGACCGCGAATTCTCTTGCGCGGTCCTGCAGCAGTCGCGCGATTCGATAGATGTACTTCCCGCGCTCGCGACCAGGCATTCCGCGCCAGACCGTTTCGTAGGCGAGCTGCGCGGCGATGTAGGCCGAGTCGACGTCAGCCGGGCTCGCCACGGCGATCTCGGTGACAGTCTTCTCCGTGGCCGGATTGATGGATTCGAAGTACTCACCCGATTGCGGCGCGACGAACCGGCCGCCGATGAACAGGTCGTATCTGTCGCGAATGCGCGGGTCGGCGGTCTCGGGTGCGGGATCGTATTCCCACAGGTCGCCGAAGATGAGTTCGGGAACACCGTGCTTGCGCCCGTGACGCTTCTTCTCGTCCTTGGGTGTGGGTTCCTTCTCGGATGGATCCAGTGTAACTGCCATTTCAGTAACTCTCTGCGGCTTCGGAGAAGTAGTACGGAGCCTGGTAGGCGCCGTATCGTTCCTTGTGGATCTGGCGGAGCAGGTCGTTCAGCAGCGAGCTCGCACCGAAACGGTAGCGCGACGAATTGAGCCATCCGTCGCCGAGCGTCTCCTTGACTGCCACCAGATAATGGAGCGCCTGCTTCGCCGTCTTGATGCCGCCGGCCGGCTTCATGCCGATCGGCGTGCCCGTATCGAGATAGAAATCCCGGATCGCCTCGAGCATCACCTGCGTATTCGCGAGTGTCGCGCTGGTGCCGACTTTTCCGGTACTAGTCTTGATGAAATCCCCGGGTCGGAGCACCTGCATAGCTATGAACGACGCCGCGCGAATGCTGTCGTACGTCTCCAGCTCGGCGACTTCGAGGATGACCTTGAGCGTCGCGTCGCCGCATGCGTCCACCACGGCCGCGATCTCGTCCTGAACGGCGTCGTACTCGCCGGCGAGGAAGAGCCCGCGGTTGATGACCATGTCAATCTCGTCGGCGCCGGCGTTCACGGCGTACTTCACTTCCTGAAGGCGCACCTTGAGCGAGCTCTGTCCCGAGGGGAACGCAGTCGCGACGGACGCGATCTTGATCGGCGTATCCGCGAGATGCTTTCGCGCTTCCTTGATGAGCGATGGATAGATACAGACTGCAGCCACTGACGGAATGCTTGCGTCGTCACTTGGCTGGCGCGCTTTCTGGCAAAGCGACGCGACCTTGCCCGGCGTGTCCTTGCCTTCGAGCGTGGTGAGGTCGACCATTGTTACGGCAGTCCTGAGGCCCCACATCTTGGACTTCTTCTTGATGCTGCGCGTGGTGAACTTTGCCACGCGTTCCTCGATTCCGACCCGGTCGACGGTGCCGAAATCCTCCATTAGCGATTTCTTAGTCACCCTTCAAATATAGGGCGCCCATCTGGTTCAGGTCCGATCGCGGGTCCAGCTCAGGCGGCTGCCACCTGAACCGGAACTCCAAGGACTTCCTCGAGAAGGGCCGATTTCCGGGCGGCGCCCCACAGTTCCAACCGGAGGTCGTAGGCCGCTGCGGCCGGCACGGCCCGTACATCCAGGCGCGAGCGCGTCAGCTTCATGTCGATGTCGCCGACAGCCCCGGCGTGCCCACGGTCGAGCCCATCCGCGAAGCGGAGTATCGCCGCAAGCCGCTTGATGCGTCGGCGAAGCTGGCGATCCAGGCTGCCGTATCCCTTGTGCTGCGGCTTCGGGTCGGATCCACGGTGATATCGCGCAACGTTCGCGACCATCACACGTTCAGCGGGGGTCATTCCCAGCAACTCCGCGTGAACTATCAGGTGATAGGAATGCTTGTGGTGCGCTTCGAAATTGATGTGGTAGCCGATATCGTGAAGCAATGCAGCATCGGAGAGTATCTGCCTGTCGGCGGAATCGAGGCCGAGTTTATCGGCCAGCGCATCGAACAGCGTGAGCGCGAGTCGTTGAACCTGGTGCGCGTGCGGTGCCTCGTAGTGGGATCGTTCCGCCAGCTGCAGAACGGAGCGTCCGCGCGCCTCGCCCGTGTCTGCCACAACGGGAGCGACACTGGCGGCTTCGAGCAATAATCCTTCACGGATTCCGAACGCGGAGACGACCATCTCCCGCGCTTCGACGCGTGCCATTACTTCCGCGGCCACGGCGAGTCCAGCGATGATGATATCGGCGCGCGCAGGCGAGAGGCCCGGAACGGTCTGACGCTCTGACGGAGTCATGCCGTGCAGGAGGTCGAGCATGTGCTCGAGCTCCGCGCGGGTTACCACCGTCCCGTGAACGCTCGGAGCACGGGCAATTCCCTGGCGCGAGAGTATCATGCCCGCAAGGTTCGTGAACGTGCCGCCGGATCCAATGAGCTGTGCCCCGTGCCAGTCGCGTCTCGAAACCGATGCGCGCAGCTCTTTCCGCACGAATCGGCGCAGATCGTCGAGTTCGCTTCGTCCACGATGCTTCGAGAAGAACTGCTCGGTGAGGCGTATCGCGCCGAAGGGAAAGGACAGCAAGCCATCGAGGAGACCGTCGGCGCTGAGGGCCAGCTCGAGCGATCCGCCGCCAATGTCCATCACGACCGCTCGGCCGCTGGCAAGGTCGAAGTGAGCGAGTGCGCTGCGATAGGACAGCAGCGCCTCCTCATCACCATCGAGGATGCGCACGGAAATTCCCGTTGTGTCGCGCACGGCGGCTATGAACTCCGGCCCGTTCTCCGCATCGCGCACGGCGCTCGTGGCGACAGCCTCGGTCCGGACGGCGCCCATCTGCCGTGTGAGCGTGGCCATCCGGAGCAGCGCATCGAGTGCATTCCGGACGGCCGACTCGCTGAGCCTGCCGGTCTCTCCGATGCCCTCACCAAGCCGCGGGGCGGCCTTCATCTCGTCGATGATGCGGATTTCGCCGTCTGGCGAAACGTCGGCGACGATCTGCCGAATCGAGTTCGATCCGATGCCGACGGCAGCGAT
>JALYYT010000362.1 GCA_030946285.1 Gemmatimonadota bacterium | reverse complement strand
GACTTCTGCTTCGAGCGCCGCGGCGAGGTGATCGACTATGTACGCCAGAAATACGGACGCGATTCGGTCGGACAGATCATCACCTTTGGAACGCTCAGGTCGCGCGCTGCGGTCAAGGACGTGGGGCGCGTGCTCGGTTTCACACCGGGTGAAACCGACGCACTCGCCAAGCTGATTCCCAATCTCCCGAACTATTCGCTGACGGTCGCGGATGCGGTAGAGAAGATTCCGGAAGTGAAGGCGCTGTACACGACAGATGAGCGTTACAGCGAGCTGCTCGACTACGCGATCGCACTTGAAGGGCTGTCGCGGCACGCTGGTGTACACGCCGCCGGGGTCGTCATCGCGCCGGGACCGCTCGATGACTACGTCCCCGTCTGCACGCAGACCTCCAAGGGCGCGGGCAGCCAGGGTGACGAGGGTATCGTCGTAACGCAGTACGACATGAACGGCCTGGAGAAGGCCGGCATGCTCAAGATGGACTTCCTGGGGCTCACGACGCTGACCATCATCACGGACGCCGTAGCGAACGTGCGAGCACGCGGCCGCGAGATTCCGGATCTGGACGACATTCCGCTTGATGACGACGAGACGTATCACATGCTCAGGCTGGGAAAGACAGCCGGAGTGTTCCAGTTCGAATCGCCGCTTGCGACGGATCTCGTTCGCTCGATGCGCGCCGACAGCTTCAACGATCTCGTCGCTTCCAATGCACTGATGCGCCCCGGTCCACTCGACGCCGGAATGCACAAGGTTTACATCCGGCGCAAACGTGGAGAGGAGCCCATCACGTATCTGCTTCCGGAACTCGAGGAGTTCCTGAACGAAACGTACGGCGTGATTACGTATCAGGAGCAGGTGATGCGAATCGCGCAGAAGCTCGCGGGCATCTCGCTCGCGGAAGCGGACGTGCTGCGGAAGGCGGTTGGAAAGAAGGACGCTGAACTGATCCGGAAAGAGCTCGGGAAGTTCATCGAGAAGGCTGTCGCTCACGGGCATGATCGCAAGATCATCAACGAGATCGCCGCGCAGATCGAGACGTTCGGAAGATACGGATTCAACAAATCACACAGCGTTGCCTATTCGATACTCTCGTACCAGACAGCGTGGCTGAAGAAGCACTTCCCCGCCGAGTTCATGGCAGCGCTGTTATCCTCGCAGATAGGCGACACCGACAGCGTCGTCAAGTACATCAACGAGGCGCGCGACATTGGCCTGGAGGTTCTGCCTCCCGATGTCAACGAGTCGAATTACAAGTTCACGGTCATCGCCGACAAGCGTCTTCGTTTCGGCCTGGGCGCCATAAGAAACGTCGGGAAGAGCGCGATTGATGCGATCATCGCTGCGCGCTCCAGTGGTCCCGTCACTTCCCTGTTCGACCTATGCAACCGCGTGGATCTCCGCCTCTGCAACAAGCGCGTCCTCGAAGCGATGATTCATTCCGGTGCGCTCGACGGTCTCGGCGGACATCGGGCGCAGCTCATGGCCGCGCTCGACACCGCGATTCGCGAAGCGTCGCTCGCGCAGGAGGACACCGCCAGCGGCCAGGTTTCCATCTTCGGCGATATCCTCGGCGCAACTGCAAAGCCGGCACATCAGACTACACTTCCAAACGTTCCGCCGTGGGGAGAGAGCGAGCGGCTTGCGAACGAGAAGGCGATTCTCGGATTCTATACGTCCGGTCACCCGCTCGAGCCTTTCCGTACCGAATGCGAGCTGTTCTCCACGCACTCGGTGAGCGATCTCGGTAGGTGGTCGCCGGAACCGATGGCCCTCTGTTGCGTGATCACGTCCATCAAGCGGCAGACGAGCAAGAAGAGCGGCGCGGAATTCGCGCGGCTTACGATCGAGGATTTCTCCGGCTCCAGCGAGGTGCTCGTGTTTCCCGAAGCTTGGAGTGTGATTCACGATCAGGTGAAGGCGGACGTGCCCACGGTGATGAAGGGCGGATATTCGCGGCGCGACGAAGGCGCGGACAATCCGACGTTCATCGTCGAATCTGTGAGCAAGCTCGCGGAGAAGCGAACCAACGGCCAGGTTGCGGTCGCGATCCAGCTCGGCAGTGGAGCGGCGATCGATCCGGGAGTGATGCGTGACGTGCACGACGTTGTGCACGCACATCCAGGAACCGCCCCACTCGAAATCCGGTGGAGCGATGGAAGCGGTGTTCCCGCTCGCTGGCGATCTCGCACTCTCCGTCTCTCGGCCGACGGCATCGCGCTCAAGGAGTTGCGGTCGCTACTCGGGGACGAGCGAGTTTCAGTAGTTTTAGGAACCTAGGAGGTCCGGATGGCAACTGGCGCAACCACGATGGATTTCGAGAAACCCATCGCCGAGCTCGAGCGCAAGATTGACGAGCTCAAGCAATCCGCGTGCGATCGCGCGGTGAACGTGGATGACGAGGTGCTGTCGCTGGAGCGCAAGCTCAGCGAGCTCCGCGGCGAAGTCTACAGGAACCTCACTCCGATTCAGCGAGTGCAGGTCGCGCGAAATGTCCGTCGTCCCTTCATGCTGGACTACGTGTCACGGATCTTCACCGACTTCATAGAGCTGCACGGCGACCGCGCCTTTCGCGACGATGCGGCGATAGTCGGCGGCTGGGCGAGACTCGACGGCGAAACTGTTATGGTTGTCGGGCAGCAGCGCGGACACGACACCAAGGAGAATCTGAAGCGTAACTTCGGCATGCCCCACCCCGAGGGTTACCGGAAGGCGCTCCGGCTCATGAAGCTCGCGGAAAAGTTTCATGTCCCCGTGCTCACCTTCATCGACACTCCCGGCGCATATCCCGGACTGGGCGCCGAGGAGCGCGGCCAGTCGGAGGCGATCGCGCGAAACCTGCTGGAGATGAGCCAGCTCAAGGTCCCGATCATCGCTACCGTCATCGGGGAAGGCGGCTCCGGCGGTGCACTGGCACTTGGCGTGGCTGATCGTGTATTAATGATGGAGAACGCCGTCTACTCGGTAATTACCGTCGAGGGATGTGCGGCGATTCTATGGAAGGATGGCAAGTCGCCGGAGATGCGCGACCGCGCGGCCAACGCACTGAGAATTACCGCGCCGGATCTGCTCGAAATGCGCGTGATTGACGAGATCGTTCCAGAACCCGAAGGTGGCGCGCACGCGGATCACGAAGCGACCGCCCGCGCGCTCGGCGAAGTGCTCAACGCCAACCTCGAGGAATTGCGCAAGCTGCGGCCTGAACGGCTCGTTCGCCGGCGCAGGCAGAAGTATCTGCGCATGGGTCAGTGGGCTGAATAACGGATAGTGATGAATCTCATAGAAGTTGCATTCCGCGGTAACCGGAAGGAGTTCTTTGGCTGGGAAGGCGACACACTTCCTGCTCCGCTCACGCCTGTAATCGTAGAGGCTGACCGGGGCGAGGATCTGGGCACCGTACACGCCGTCGGCGACGTCGCAGCCAAGCGTAACGCTGGCTGTGCGCACGGCTGCGGTGAACCGGTGCGCAAGGCATTGCGTGTGGCAACCCGGCGGGACGTCAGGCAGAGCGAATCCCTCACTCGCGCGAATGATGACGCGCGCCTGCGCGCAGCGGACAAGGTGAGAGCGGCTAATCTTCAGATGAAGATCTCCGACGCCGAGTGGCAGTGGGACAAGAAGAAGCTCACGCTGTATTTCACCGCCGACAAGCGCGTGGATTTTCGCAACCTCGTCCGGGATCTCGCCGCGGCGTTCCGGACACGCATCGAACTGAAACAGATCGGCGTGCGGGACGAAGCAAAACGACTCGACGGAATTGGCAGGTGCGGGCGCCAGTACTGCTCGGCTGCATGGCTTCCTGACCTGCGGCCGGTGAATCTCGGTGTCGCCAAGGATCAGCGGCTGTCACTCAATCCGTCGCAGATCTCAGGGGCGTGTGGAAGGCTCATGTGCTGCCTTCGCTACGAACACGATTTCTACGTCGAGACGAGGCGCCGGTTTCCGAAGGAAGGCCGGATCGTGGCAACGTTGGCTGGTGAGGAAAAGATCATATCGGTGGATCTGTTCCGGGAGACGGTGACGCTCCGGAATTCGGAGGGAGCGCTCCGCACGATCCCCCTTGCTGACTTCAGCGCCGAGATCGAAGGACGGGCGACTACGACAGCCGCGCCCGCGGACGAGGAAGCTGAGGACGCGAGCGAGGAAATCTCGCCTGAGTTGCTCTACACATCCGAGTTCGCGATACCGGAGCCGCGGCTGGTGATTCTGACCGAGACGGTTGAAACGGAGCCTGCTCCGGCTGAACCAGGCCGGGCACAGAGGCGCCGACGCGGCCGGCGCGGAGGGTCGGGTGAGAAGGGCGGCAGCGAAGGGAGTGGCGGGAACGGCTCGCCGCCGCCCGGCTCGGGGCCAGCGAAAGGACACTGATCGGTCTAGATTGCGGCGTGCCCAACAAGTATTACATCACCACCGCGATAGACTACGCCAACGGCGATCCACACCTCGGTCACGCGTTCGAGAAGATCGGCGCCGATGTGCTGGCCCGGTACCACAGGCTACGTGGAGACGATGTGCTCTTCGTCACCGGAATGGACGAGCACGGCCAGAAAGTCGCGCAGTCTGCGGCAAAGGAAAACCGTACACCACAGCAGCAGGTTGATGAGATCGCATCGCGGTTCCAGGCCGCGTGGTCCGCGCTCGGTATCTCCTACGACCGCTTCGTGCGCACAACGGGCGAGTCGCACAAGATCGGCGTTCGCGCGCTGATCGAGCGGATCTTCGAGCGCGCACCGGACAGCTTCTACGTAAAGGCTTATGCTGGCTGGTACTGCGTAGGATGCGAGGCGTTCAAGACCGAAGAGGAAATCGTGGACGGCAAATGCGTGCTGCATCCGACACGCACGCTCGAATGGGTGGAGGAACGCAACTGGTTCTTCCGGCTGAGTGCGTACGCGGACCGGCTACGCTCCCTCCTCGCAAGCGGTCATCTGCTCGAGCCCCGCACGCGCGCGAACGAGATTCTCTCGCTCATCGACCAGGGACTCGAAGACGTTTCCGCGAGTCGCGCGCGCGAAGGCTGGGGCATTCCTTTTCCGCGCGACACTGGCGACGGCGAGCCGCAGACGACTTACGTGTGGTTCGACGCCCTGCCCAACTACATCACGGCTGTCGGGTTTCCCGATATTGATGGCGAGTTCGCGAAATGGTGGCCAGCCGACGTGCATGTGATCGGCAAGGACATCACACGGTTTCATGCATTGATCTGGCCTGCAATGCTGATCGCGGCAGAGCTTCCGCTTCCACGGCTCGTCTGGGCTCATGGATTCGTGCTGCTTGGTGGCGACAGGTTCAGCAAGTCGGCGGGTGTAACACTGGATCTCCAGGATGCCGTGAGCAGGTACGGCGCGGACGCATTTCGTTACTTTCTCATGCGTGAAGTTCCATTCGACGCAGATGGCAATTTCTCATGGGAAAGATTCGAGGAACGATACAACTCGGACCTTGCGAACGCGTTCGGCAATCTGGCGAGCCGCACAATCGCGATGGTCGAGAAGTACCGTGATGCCATCGTCCCGGCTGCGGCGCTTTCTTCGCTCGACGAGGCCGACAGCGCGGATATGGAATCTTATCATGCCGCAATGCTCGACAATCTCCCGAACCGGGCGCTGGATCATGTCTGGACCTCCGTGGCAAGAGGTAACGAGTACGTTGACCGCCAGGCCCCCTGGAAGCTCGCAAAGGATCCGGCGATGGCGGCGGAACTCGACACGACACTCGCGTCGCTCGTGCGCCAACTCGTGCGTCACGCGATCACGCTTGCCCCCTTCATGCCCGGTCGCAGCGCGGAACTGCTGGCGCAGCTTGGCGCGCCGACGACTTTTCTTGATACGCCGGGACTGATCGGCGAAGACGGCGGCATGTCGTTCGATCCCACGGGATGGCGCGTGGCGAGGGGTGCGTCGCTCTTTCCGAAGAAGGACACGATCGCGGGCTGATTTGAGCGGAGACTGAGCGTCAGGTTGCATGAATCGTCGTCCTCGCTGAAGGCGTGGACGACGAGGGTTGCTCCTGCAACGTGACGGGTACGACTCCGGTCGACGCGCCGTGGGTCCACGCCTGCGGCGAGGACGACGAGGGTTGTTCCTGCAACGTGACGGGTACCAATCTGATCGACGCGCCGTGGGTCCACGCCTTCGGCGAGGACGACGAGGGCTGTCGCACGCTTGCGCGACGCAACGGGCACACTTACCGCAGATAGCGCTCCAGGAACGCGGCGGTTGCTTCGTACGACTCGACCCAGTGTTCGTGCAAGAGCCACTCGTGAGTTTCGTCCGGGTAGATCAGTGTCTCGACATGAACATGTCGGTTGCGCAGATCTTCTGCGAGCTGCACCGTCTGCGAGAAGACGACGTTACGGTCGTCGTCGCCCTGAATGAGCAAAACCGGTGCGCGCCATCTGCTCAGATCGCTCATCGGCGATGACTCGTACGCAATCCGCCGCGCCGCGGTCTCCCTGGCCTGGTCCCATGTATCGATCATGCGAGGCCACTCGAGATTCCAGTCATGGACTCCCGCAAAATCCACGCCCACGGTGAACCTGTCGGGAAATCGTGCCAGCGACATCGCAGTCATGTAGCCGCCGTACGAACCGCCCCAAACGCCGATACGTTTCGCGTCCACGTCGCTGCGCGTATCGAGGTACTTAACTGCCGCCGCTATGTCGCGCTCCTCGGATCCGCCTTCAGGCCCGTACGCCTTCGCCTCACGGAAGTCCAGGCCGTATCCGGTGCCGCTTCTGTAGTTCACCGAGAGGACCACATAACCGCGGCTCGCGAGATACTGGTTCAACGCGTACGCGTTCGTGTAGTAGCCCATCGGATTCCAGCCAAGCAGCATCTGACGGCGGGAGCCGCCGTGAAAGAATATCACAGCCGCGTGTCGCTGCGCCCCCTGTGGGGGCTCGAAGATCTGTCCGTGCACGACGACGCCGTCGGCGGCGTGCATGAGCACTGGCTGTGGCTCAACCATCGCGGCTTCCGGAAACCCGGCTGGAATCGCGGCGCGCGCCACGTCTCTGACAACGGCATCTTCGAGAATCGCCGGTCGCGCGGGTTCCTTCGCGCCTGAGCGAAGCATCGCGACACGCCCTCCGCCGAGCGGAAGCGGTGACCATTCAATGCCATCGCCCGGTGTCATGCGCCCGGGGATACCGCCAGAGACTGCGACCGACCACACGTGCCGCCGGTCAGCGTCGTTCTGATTCGATGTGTAAATGATGGTGGCGCGATCCGGCGCGAGCCTGGCTTCATCAACCTCGAACGCGCCTGGCGTCAGCTCCGTGGCTGAAACACCAGCACTGCTCACTCTGTAAAGGTGGCGCCAGCCGGTTCGCTCCCACGGAAAGACAATGCTGCCATCGCCGCTCCAGAGGAGCTGATCTTCTGAAGCGAGGCCTGAGAAGACGCTTCCCTTTCCCTCGGCCGCGCGCCAGATCTCGGTCGCCCTACGGGTGCGAATGTCAACGATCCGGATGCTCCATGGTGAACCATTCCGACGCGCCTCATGCACCCGCTGCCGAGTGAGCGCGGGTACACGTATGAAGGCGACGCGCGTGCCGTCAGGCGACCATACAGGAAAAGCGTCGCTGTCCACGTCCGGATCGAGGTACGCCAGGGTGTGCGCGACCATGTCGTACATGCCCACAAAGCTGTGGTCGCCACGATCGCTGACGAATGCAATCGCCTTGCCGTCCGGCGCCCAGCGAATGTTGCGGACGCGTCCGCGCGTGATGAAGAGACTGCGCGGCTGCGCGGTGTCTCCAATGGTCGAGGAGTAAGGCAATCCATTCCGGAGGAAGACGATACTCCGCGAATCCGGCGAAACCGTCGGCGTCGCACCGTCGCCCACCTCACGCAGACCCGATCCATCCACGTTTACGTACATCACGATGCGGCGCGTGCCGCGCGGGTCGAGTGCGGGATTGGGATGTTCACCCTCCCCGTTCGTTCCTTCGCCACGCACGAAGACGAGTCCACGTCCATTGGGCAGCCACTCCGGACTTCCAATGTCGAGACCAACATCGGCCGCGTACGGTGTGACACTTCGCCCGACGTACGCGGGAGGCTCGGCTACCCAGACGTTGCGCACACCCTCGGCGTCGAAGACCCAAG
>JALYYT010000339.1 GCA_030946285.1 Gemmatimonadota bacterium | reverse complement strand
GGTGAGGGCACAGACCCTGATAGGCGAAGTACGCATCGCCTGCGTTCGCGATCAGGACCTTGATGCCGAGCGATGTGTCGTACGTCTTCATCCCGTTCGTCGGGATCTCGCTCGCGCTGCAGATGCGGACTCGACTCATCGACGGCCTTCAGCTGAACTTGTCGTAGCGGATGTTGGATGTCGACACGCGCGACATCAGCAACATGCGCACGGATGCATCCACGGCGGCAGGTGGTCCGGCCAGATAGGCCCGCAGACCCTGGAGACGCCCCTGCATGCGCCGGCCTGCGACTTCGTGCACGAATCCCGTATCGAACGAGAGCAAGGGACTGTCGATCTGTGCCGACGCACTCGCCCGATCCTCCGACAGTGCGATCGTGACGTTCAGCCGCTCGCCGCACCGTTCGCGAAGCCGGGAGAATTCGTCCAGAAAGAACGCATCCTTCATCGAACGGACTCCGAAGAAGACGTCGCCGTCATGGTCCGCGAAGTAGTTTTCGGCAGCGGCTCTTTCGAGGATGGACATCATCCCCGCGATGCCGCTGCCGCCGGCGATACACAGGATGTTGGAGGCCAGCGAAGGGTGGAAAGTCGCACTGCCGAGAGGGCCGAACACGCCGACCTCGATGCCGGCGGTCGGATTCGAGAAGAGCCGGTCGGACAACGCACCACCGGGCTTGCGCTTGACGACGAAGCGAAGCGTCGACGCCGCGCGATCGAAATTGACCATCGACCACCCGCGCGAACCGGGCACGCCCGCAACCTCGACCAACACGAACTGGCCGGCATCGAACTCGATCGGCAACTCCAGATCGATGTGAAGCTGCATCACGTCGTGCGTCAGCAGCGTGGCATCGCGAATGCGGCCTTTGACGGCCGTCGGCATGCAGACCGTGGGATCGATGTCCTGCACGAAACTCGACACCTCGACCGAGATGTCGCTGCGCGCGGCGCACTGGCACATCAGGAACTCGTCGGGGTTCTTGAGGTACTTGCGGCCAGGCGCTTCGGGCCACGCGTCCGAGATCTCGCCGGACAGCAGGCGGGCCTTGCAGGTACCGCAAGTACCGCTGCCGCACTCATAAGGCAACGTGATACCGCGGCTCAGTCCGGCATGGAGGATCTTGTCGGCAACCCCTGCCTCGAAGTGGTGAGCACGATTCCTCGCGTTCAGCTGGATCTTCATGGATCGACGCGGGAATCGTCAGAGCGGAATGTGATAGCCGAAGCCGAGCATCCGCGTATCGAGCCGGACGTTGCGATCGAGCAGTCGCGGTTGCCCGTCCGACAGGGTGACGCGGTCGTAAATCTTGCCGACCGCGAACAGTTCCGTCGTTCCGCCGTCGAGAGTCGTCTTGAAGACCTGCAGCGCACTGACGACCTGCGCTTCCTTCGCACCGTCGTCCTGCGCCACGGTGTAGACGGTGACGTGCCGGTTCAGGGGCGACTGGTCGCTGTTGTGCTTCGGAAGATTCGCGAACAACGACTGCATGCCGGTCCTGTCAAGCTCGAGCCACGTCATCTCCTTGCGAATTTCAGGACTGTATGCAGTGATCGCGTAGTGATAGTCGGGAGCACACAGATCGAGATAATCGCCGAACTTCTTCTCGTCGAGCGTCATGCAAGACTTGCAGATCAGTTCGGAGATGGCGTGACGGGAATCCATGGTCGTCCTCGGACACGTTCAGGATGAAGAGGCAGGACTCACGCGGCGACCGGCGTATCGACCATGCGTCGCGGGTCGAACGCGTTCCTTCCCATCCGCTTGCCCCATTCGGCGTAGAAATGGCGCATGCCACCTTCGTCGTGGATCGTCATGTTCTCTTCGCGACCGTGCAACACCCATTTGCTGTCGGTGCGCTCACGCATTGCCAGCCCCTGGCCATGGACGCCGAGGAGGTCCTCGTGCAGGTTGCGGCCGAACGGGCCCCAGATCTGGTTGTGGTCGCGAACGCGCTCCGCGCGCTGCTCCGGCGTATCGCTCTTCAGGCCCAGGCCGCGGAACTCGATCACCAGCTTGTTCGGTCCAAGCGGGATGGCCGTATCCATGCGCAGTACCGAAG
>JALYYT010000322.1 GCA_030946285.1 Gemmatimonadota bacterium | reverse complement strand
GGTCTGTGCTGACGGCGCCGACTGTGCGACAGTCACATGCGGACTGAGCGAGAAGAACAGTCCGGCGCTGATGACGACTTTACGAAGGGTGGCGGAACCGGGCATCGAAGGTTTCATTGACGTGACTTGCAGCCGCCAACGATCCGGAACGAACAGGCTTACGTCAACCAGCCATTTCACTCAATCGCAAGAAAGTGCCAGCGACGCGACGTCTTCGCCAGAGCGCCCCTGTGCTCACGCTTCGCCGAATAGTATTCCCTTCTTTTCCGGTCCGAAGAATGTGAGCACCGTGATCAGAATCGCCGCCGTGCCCGCCACAACGGCAAGTGCGAGCGCGTAATTGCCTCCGTGGCTCGCCGCGAATCCTGCCTGCAGTGCCGCGTTGCCCGAAGCGAGAAGGTTACCCAGTTGATATGCGAATCCCGGAAACGTACCGCGCACTTCGTCCGGCGACAGCTCGTTCAGGTGAACGGGCACCACTCCCCATGCTCCCTGCACCGCGACCTGCATGAGGAATGCACCAGCTCCGAGCAGCAGAGGCGTCGCGCTGAATGCCCACAGCGGAATGATCGGAAGCGACACGAGCGCGGCGAACATTATCGCCTTGCGCCGACCGATGCGCTGCGAGATCGCGCCGAAGAACAGACCGCCCGTAATTGCGCCGACGTTGCCGATGATCGTGATCACGCTCACGGCGTGCGTGCCAAGCTTGTGCTGCACCTGCAGGAACGTTGGATACAGATCCTGCGTGCCGTGACTGAACAGGTTGAACGCGGTCATCAGCACCACCACGTAGATGAACAGCGGCCAACGTTTGCGAAGCACGGCGCCAAGGTTCCGTTTCGGGCGCTCGCGCATTCGGTTCCACGCGGGCGACTCCTGCACGTTGCGGCGAATGAACAGCACCAGCAGCGCCGGCAGGACGCCGACCATGAACATTCCACGCCATCCGATCCGGTCGAACAGAAGCCCGTACACAACCGAGGCGATCAGATAGCCGAAGGGATATCCGGTCTGCAGAATTCCCGATGCGAGTCCGCGCGTCTTCTCCGGCAGCGTCTCCATCGTGAGCGATGCACCGAGTCCCCACTCGCCGCCCATCGCGAATCCGAACGCCGCGCGCAGCACGAGCAACGCGATCAGTGTCGGCGCGAACGCCGACGCGAACTCGAGCACAGAGAACAGCAAAATGTCTATCATCAGCACCGGCCGCCGCCCGAAGCGATCGGCGAGCAGCCCGAATACGAGCGCGCCCAGCGGTCGTAGCGCGAGTGTCAGCGTGATGGCGATCGCGACAGCCTTCACTCCGGTGCCGAATTCCTTCGCGATGGCGCCGAGCATGAAGACCATCAGGAAGAAATCGAACGCGTCGAGCGTCCAGCCCAGGAAGCTTGCCACGAGTGCGCTGCGCTGGTTGCGGTCCAGCTCCCGCCAGTGATCGAGCGTGCTCAACGAAGTCTCAACGCAGTCTCATCGGATCATCCGAGCAGGTCGAATCTGACTCCCCGTTTTCCTCTCCGGCGCTTGCGTGTCCCGAAGCGATACAGCTGCGCCGGCCGGCCGCGCCCTTCACTCCGCCACTCATCCATCGGATCCACCAGATTCGCCGCCGCAAGTGCTCGGCGGAAACTCGCCTTGTGCAATCGGCGGCCGAGCAGCAACTCGTACATGTGCTGCAGCTCGCTCAGCGTGAAGGTCGCCGGCAGAAGCTTGAACGCGACCGGATAGAGATCGAGACGATCGCGCACCGCGTTCACCGACTCGTGCAGCATCTCCGCCTGGCGCTCGGAGAGTGGCGGCAGATCGCTCAGGCCGAACCACTTGAGCTCGCCTGTATCAGGCTCGTCGTTCCCCATGGGAACGAGCGCCACATAGACAATGGAAAGTTCTGCGGCAGCGGGGTGCGCGCCGTCGCCGAACGCGCCTACCTGCGTGCTCCAGACCGGAGCTGAACCGGCGCCGCGCTCTATCACGCGCTGCGCGACGTCGGTGAGACTCTCCCCGGCTTTGGATGCGGACCACGGAAGCGACCATCGGACGGAACGCTCACGTCCTTCGCTTCGTCGCTCGAGCAGCACCGCGAGCTGGTCGCCTCTTGGAGTGAGTGCGACTACGTCAACGGTGTACTGCTGACGTTTCCCCCGGGGTTCTCTGCTCACGAGACAAATTAGTCACAAAGTGCGACTAATGTCAAGGAAGTTCGAGCGAAAACGGGCAAGATGCTGAACTCGGGATATACGACTTCACGGTGTCACGGTCAAGCCATCTCCGCGCTTTGCTACTGGCGGTATCGTGATCGGAAGGTGACCCAGTGATGGCGCCACGCCGAGGAGGACGCGGGCGGCGGCCAGTTGGCTGACCGGTGCTGCGTCCCACGCGACGACATAATCGCTCGTCGAGGGGATCTGCGACAGCAGGTACGGATTGCCGAATGCGACGACGATCACCTTGTGCCTGTTCAAGGATATCCGGCTGATGAAATCCGCGAAGGCCTGTGGTGCGTTCACGCTCGTGACATTCCAGCTCTGACCCACATAAGACGACACGATCGTGACCTCGGCCGAATCCGCGAGTGCAGCGAGGCGCGCATAGTTCGGCGCGGGGTCGTCCGACATCACGAATTCCGAGTGCAGTGTGGGGACACCGCGGGCGAGAGTCGCGTTGAAAGCTTCACTGGCTCCCAGGTCGCTCCGACGGGCGATCGTGATGGAGAGCACCTTCGCACCGGCAGCGAGTTTGAGTGGAAGGATGTGCAGCGAATCGCGAACCACCGTGATCGACCTGTCCGCCGCCTGCTGCGCGAGCGCGACGTGGCCGCTGTCTCCCACGGTTGCGCGCAGCGAATCGAGATCCACGTAGCGATTGCGGTCCAGCTCCAATTGCCGCTTCATCGCGACGATCCTGCGCGCGGCTTCCGAAACGCGAGCCTCGGGGTACCGCCCTTCGGTGATTCCCTCGACCACCGCGTTGATCGCGGCAGGAACGTCGGCCGGCTGGATGAGCACGTCGACGCCTGCGGCGACGGCGCGCTTCACCGCTTCGGTGGGACCGTACTTGT
>JALYYT010000320.1 GCA_030946285.1 Gemmatimonadota bacterium | reverse complement strand
CCGCTCTCTCCAAACGTCCGGATAGACACGTCAATATCGCTGTTACCCATGTACGCGGGGCTGTCCACACTGCGCATGGCGATAGCGTACATCCTGTCTCTCGTTTTCAGTCTGGTATACGCGCGCGCTGCAGCGGCGAGCAGGGCAGCGGAGCGCATCATGCTGCCGGTGCTGGACATTCTTCAGAGCATTCCGATCCTGTCGTTCATGCCGGGCGTGGTGCTGGCACTGGCGGCGGCCTTCCCCGGACGCACGCTCGGACTGGAGCTGGCGGCCGTGATCCTGATCTTCACCAGCCAGGCCTGGAACCTTGCGTTCAGTTTCCACCAATCCCTGGTGACCATTCCGCGTGAGCTGAGCGAGGCGGCGGACGTGTACCGTCTCGGTATGTGGCGCAGGTTCACCAGGCTGGAGCTTCCGTTCGGCGCAATCGCGCTCATCCAGAACAGCATGATGAGCTGGGCCGGCGGATGGTTCTTTCTGATGGCGTCCGAGCAGTTCGTGCTCGGCGCGAACAACCTCAGACTTCCGGGACTCGGCTCATATCTCGCCGCGGCCGCCGATGCGCGCGACACGAAGGCCATTCTGTGGGGAGTCTTCGCGCTCGTCACGGTGATAGTTGCACTGGATCAGGTTCTGTGGCGTCCGCTCGTCGCGTGGTCGGACAAGTTCAAGTTCGAACAGTCCGGCGGTGATGCGTCGGAGTCGTGGGTGCTGGATCTTCTCCGGAACTCGAGCGTCATAGCGTGGCTGCGCGAGCACACGATCACACCCATCGAGCGCGTGCTCGACCGGCCGCGTCCTGTTGTGACGCGCGCGCGGATGTCGATCACGATCCCGCGATGGATACGTGTGCTCGCGGGCCTTGTAGTCGGCATCGCCGCGATCGCGCTGGTGTTCTGGGGAGGGATCGCTGCCTTCAGAACAGTCTCCGTACTCTCGGGACATACGTGGGTGACGATCCTCGTGGCTACGCTCGCCACATTTGCGCGAACGCTCGCCGCGCTCATCATAGCCACTGCCTGGACGGTGCCGTTCGGTGTGGCTGTTGGAACAAGCCCAACGTGGTCCCGCAGGTTGCAGCCCGTGGTGCAGGTGATCGCCTCGATTCCGGCGACGGCACTGTTCTCGGTGCTTCTGCTTCTGCTCCTCGCGCTCCCGGGCGGTCTTAACATCGCCGCGGTGGCGCTCATGATTCTGGGAACACAGTGGTACATACTGTTCAACGTGATAGCGGGAGCGATGGCGATTCCGACGGATCTCAAGGAAGCGGGTGCCGTCTATGGTCTCAAGGGATGGAAGCGTTGGCGCCTGCTGATCATTCCAGCGATCTTTCCGTATCTGGTTACCGGTCTGATCACCGCGACCGGCGGCGCGTGGAACGCCAGCATCGTGTCGGAGTACGTGATCTTCGCGGGGAGGAAGATCAGCACCACAGGACTCGGCGCGCTCATCGCTGAAGCCGCCGACGCGCAGAACTTCGCTCTGCTGCTCGCCTCGACTCTGGTAATGGCGGCGGTAGTGATACTTGGAAACAGACTCGTGTGGCGCAGGCTGTACCGCATCGCCGAGTCGAGGTACCGTCTGGAATGAGGCAAGCGCTATGACATCTGCAATCGCGGCACCGTCGATCGCCGAGCGTGGCGAGGTGATCATCGAGGCGCGCACCGTCGACAAGTACTACGGTGACGATCGTACTCCGGTACTCGACAACGTGAGTGTGTCGCTGCATTCCGGCGAGTTCGTCGCGTTGCTCGGACCGTCCGGTTCCGGCAAGTCGACGCTGCTTCGCGTGCTATCGGGGCTGATGCGACCATCGTCCGGGCTTGTGTTGTCGCATGGAGAGGAGCTCGACGGGATCAATCCCAATGTGGCAATCGTGTTCCAGAGCTTTGCGCTGTTTCCGTGGCTCACGGTTCTGCAGAACGTGGAACTCGGACTTCTCGCCGCGGGCGTTCCTCCCGAAGAACGGCGCGCGCGTGCGGTAAAGGCAATCGATCTCATCGGTCTCGACGGTTACGAGGAGGCATTCCCCAAGGAGTTGTCGGGCGGAATGAAACAGCGCGTCGGCTTTGCGCGTGCGTTAGTGGTGCAGCCGGAAGTGCTATTCATGGACGAGCCATTCTCCGCGCTCGACGTGTTGACGGGTGAGACGCTGCGCGGCGAGCTGCAGGAGCTGTGGAACTCCAAATCGATGCCGACGAAAGCGGTGCTCCTGGTGACGCACAACATCGAGGAGGCGGTGACACTCGCCGACCGGATACTGGTACTAGGCGCCAATCCCGGTCATATACGGATCGAGATGCCGGGTCTTCCGCCACACGAGCGGGCGCAGCACGGTCCTGCACGGCAGCATCTGGTTGACGCTATTTATCGCGTCATGACGAATCCTGCAGAAGATGCGGCGACTCTCGTCGGCCGTCCGAGTGTACCCGCTGCTGGTCCGGAGCGTCCGCGTCGCTACCAGGTTCTTCCGGATGTCGGCATCGACGATCTGACGGGATTCGTGCAGTATCTCTCGACGATCGGGGGTCGCGCGAACGTGCACGATCTCGCGCGCGATTTGCAGCTCAGGAGCGACGACGTGCTCGCTATTGTCGAAGCGAGCGATCTGCTCGGCTTCGCCGATCTGCAGGACCGCGCAGTGGTGATCACGCAGGCGGGAATGGAATTCGCCGACGCGGATCTGGACGTGGAGAAGGGGATGTTCCGTCATTACGCACTCGCGCACGTTTCACTGTTGCGGCACATCGTTCGCGAGCTCGATGCGTCGCCATCCGGAACGCTCGACTCCGATCGTCTCGTGGAGGAGCTGGAAGAGGCGTTCTCAGGGGGCGAGGCGCGAAGGCAGTTCGAGACGGTCGTGGATTGGGGCCGTTACGCGGAGCTGTTCTCATACGACGATGCGAGTGGCGAGCTGCGGCTCGATCCGGAGACGGGTGTCGGTGCAGCGCAGGCGCTTCGCGAAGCGATGGCAGCAGATGGCGCGCCGAGCTGGTCGGTGGAGAGCGACGACAGCTAGCAGCTTCGCCACACCGATGCAGACCTCGCGACTCGATGCCAGAACGGCGCGATCCGGAATCCGGGTCGCGCCGTTTTTCAAAAAACGTCCCGCTTGTTACCTGTGAATTTTTCCGCAGACGGCTGCGTATGCCTTCGCCGCGCTGCTGCCGGCAGGCCGCTTTGCCCAGTCGAGTTGCCTGACTTCAGCATCGGTAGATTCGTATGCCGACACCGGCTTTCCATTCGCGTCGTACGTCTGGGCGGAAACCGGCTTGAGGCCCTGGGTGGTGCAATCGATGAGCTTGCTGTCCACCATGGTCCGATAAGCGTGCTTCGTTCCGATCATCTGGCTGGTTGGGTACTGCCACCGCAGGCGGACGCGGTATGTGCCGTCGCTCTGGCGTCTGGTCTGCGTCGTGTCGAGCGCGACTCTCACGGTGGCGTCGCTGTACATGCTTCGCCATGCGCCAGGCGGGCTCCAGGAGCGAGCCTGCGCTGTGCGGGCCCTCGTGGAGACCTTGCGGGAGGACTGGGCGCCCAGAGGCAGCGCAGCCGCCACGACGACAAGAGCCGCCGGAATGATTTTACGGTACACTATCGAACCTCACTCAATTGAAATGATTGCTTCACCCAGAGCCTGCAGCACTCCTCGTGCCGCTCTGGACCCGGTCGCCAGCGCGCCTTCCACGGTGCCACCATGGCCCTGGGTATCGAGCGCCTCGCCAGCGAAGAAGACCGTCTGCTCGACGGGCCGCGCGAGCTTGCGGGCCGCTCCGCTGCCGCCAACGACCGCGTAGCTGTACCCCCCACGCGAGAATGGGTCCTTTTCCCAGTTATGCATCCAGCTACCCGTGACCAGCCCGGCCAGCCTTTCGTAGGTGGTCCCCAGATGCGAAGCGAGGTCGCGCAGGGCTCCCCGCTCGATATCCGCGTCGGGTTGGCTCGACAATACCGATGCGGGTGGCCCGCCAACCCAGCCGACGAGCAGCGGAGACCGCTCGGGAAACTGGGTCCACCAGACGGGAAAGGTGGAGCCCGGGCTGTGAATGAAGCTGAGCGACGTGAGGCCGGCTCCCCCTCGATCCGGGGCGTGCCTCAGGCCGTGCTCCCAGAACCGCTCACTGAAGGCGAAGACGGTTCGAATCACCGTACCCATTGCCAGCCCGTCCAGTGCGTCGAGCAAAGCCGGGATTGCGGGCGCGAATTCAACCGCGCCCGTCTCGCCCGCAGCTGCCTGCAGCACGCTCACCGGTAGCGTCACGATCACTGTCTTGCCACTGAAGGAGTGTTCCTGCCCGTCAGCTGTGACACCGCGGACGGTCACGTCTCCGCGCTGCCATTCGATTCGTGTCACGACAGTGTTGAGCTCGATCGCGTCGTACACATCGCGAGCGAGGTGTGCGGTCACGCGATCGTATCCGTCCAGCACGCGGCCGGAACGCTCCGCCTCGGGTTTTTCCGCCGAATCACCTCCGCGTGCGAGCCAGCGTTCGCTCACCCGCTCGGGATCGGCGGCGTGGAATCCCTGCACGAACTCAGCGGCAATCTTCCGGGCGCGCGCGTCCTTCGGCTTGCGCTTTCTCGCCGCACGCTCGCCGAGGTAGTCGGCGAAGCTGCGGTCGGGCGTGCGATGCTCGTCCAGCTTCGCGAGGACGCTCCCGATCTGGCCGTAGAAATCGACAGGTCTGAAATCTCCTTCGTGTGCCTGCCACTGCTCACCGGTCACCTCGATCGAACGCAACCCTGCGTCCGCTATTATCGTATCAGTCTCGGGGGTGACACCGTGCAGGAACTCGGCGCCGAGCTCGATGGGTACCGGAACGGCCGGATCGCGGTACGTGAAGATTCGACCACCGACGCGCGGGCGGGCCTCGAGTACCAGTACACTTCTGCCGCGCGCTCTCAGCTCGTGCGCAGCGGCGAGGCCGGACGCGCCGGCGCCGATGATTATCGAATCGAACTGGTCGGTCTGATCCATGGGGGCTGAATTATACTCGTGAACTGTCATATGCAACGCTGGAATCGTCCAATTGCCCGTTTGAGCATCTCCAGGGCCGGCGCAGCAATTTTTCTCGCGGTAGCGGCCGCAACAACGGGCTGCAAGCCGGCGTCATTTCATGGTACGGCCTATGATCCGCCGGAACATGCACCAGACGTCGTCTTGCAAGAAGCGAGCGGAGCCCGGTTCTCGCTGGCGGACCAGAAGGGCAAAGTCGTACTCCTTTTCTTCGGATATACCCACTGTCCCGACATCTGCCCGACGACTCTCTCGGACTGGAAGCGCGTCAAGACACAGCTCGGACGCGACACCACGCGTGTTCGCTTTGTATTCATATCCGTGGATCCGTCGCGCGACGATCCAGCCACCGTCGGGCAATACGTCTCGCAGTTCGATCCCGGCTTCATCGGAGCCACGGCCGATTCTGCCACGATCGCGAATATCGAGCACGCCTTTCATGTGACATCCACCCGCGAAGCGAGCGGATCGGCGAATGGGTACGCCGTTGCGCACGCGTCGCAGACTTTCGTCGTTGACAAGTTCGGAGATCTGAGACTGGTCTACTCGTTCGGCATGCCGATAGCAGACGTCGTTTCCGACATAAGGCTCCTGCTCAAGGGCGCATGATGAGCCATTCACGAATCGCATTCCTACTGATGCTGCTCCCGTCCGCCGCGTGTCAGCACAAGACAGCGGGACGAGCGACGACCTTCGAGATCCACGATCCGTGGGTGCGCGCGATTCCCGATTCTGGCGGCACCACCGTGGGTTACATGCGCCTGGTGAACGGTACAGGACATCGAATCGTCGTCTCGCGTTTCGCGTCCGACGCGGCGCGCGCGATCGAGCTTCATGAAACGACGATCTCGCGCAACGGCGAGAGTCGGATGGCGATGGTCGACTCCGTCGCCATTCCCGCTGGTGATTCGCTCTCGATGCAGCCAGGTGGCTACCACCTCATGGTTATCGGAACGG
>JALYYT010000289.1 GCA_030946285.1 Gemmatimonadota bacterium | reverse complement strand
GACGAGTAGTTCCCGCCCACGCCCTCGGCGAGGACGACGAGTATTTACCGCCACGCCTGCCACGAGGACGACGACCTCCGCGCCCACCAAAAAAGATTCCCGCTTTCGCGGGAATCGGATCACACCTTGTGGCGGTACGTTATTCGGCCGCGCGACAGATCGTACGGCGACACCTCGACCGTGACGCGATCGCCTTCGAGGATGCGGATGCGGAACCGGCGCAGCTTGCCCGCGATTGTCGCGAGAACAGCGGCTCCGTTGTCGAGTGTCACGCGGAACGACGTGCTCGGAAGAACTTCGGTGACGGTTCCTTCGAGTTCTATCAGGTCTTCTTTGGAGATACAATCCTCTGAGTATGGGGCTGCACCGCTTCTGATACAGCTATTGAGGTTAACCTATCTAGAAGCGGGCGTCCAGATACAGGCTCGCTCTCACCCCTCCTCGGGGGCGAATTCCTCTAGCCAGATCCAGTCGTACGAGGCCGTCCATGAACGAACCCCCGATGCCCGCACCGCTCACCGGAGCGACCCGCGAATTCAATGAATTGCGGTCCCCCGCCCAGCCGATATCCCCAAAAACGACTGGGCGGGCGAACACCCCGCCGAGTCCGAGCTCGAGCCTGCCAAGCCAGTAGGCGTCCCCCACGGCCACGCCAACATCCTGCCCGCGGACTGTCGAGTTTCCTCCCAGATACCACAGCCGCTGCGTCGGAACCGAACCGCCCGATGTGCCTCCACTCAGCGTCAGAGCCGCACCGAGTGCACCCACGATCGGCCGCATGAGTGTCACCTCGGCCATCGCCCGCGCATAATCGAAGGTGCCGGTGGCGCCCTCCAGTCTGACATCGGAGAACGCGCGGAATCCATCCGGGTCTTCGCCGTACGAGCCGCGCTTACGCAGCGCAACGCCTGCGACGTTCCCTCGCGTGACGGCAATGTTGTCGGGGAAGTAGCCCCGGCTGAGCTTTCCGGCGAGCGAATAGCGGCTGCTCACTCTTGCGTTGAACTCCTGCTCGCCGAACAGTCTCCAGCTATCCAGAAGCCCCCCTTCTTTCTCATGCACGAGTTCGGCACCCCATGATCGATAGTACACACCGTCGTCGTGACCGAAGATCAGAGTCGAGAGCGAGGCGCTCAGGCTGAACGGATCGCGTGCCCAGTCGTTCGCCGAGTTGAGACGACGATACACATTCGCCGTGTATGTTTCTCGGCCGTTGCTGCGCGACAGTCCGGCTTCTGCTTCGGGCGAGAGATCGGTTCCGACTCGTGCGAGCGCGTGAATGGAATAGCCACCGCCTCGCTGCTGCGACAATCCGATTCCAGTCGAGAGGCCCTCGATGCGGTTGTAGCGAGTAAGTGGGAGTCCATAGTTCACCACCGGCGCAGCAGAGCCGCCGCCAATTGACTGACGCTGAAGCGACAGCGCCGTGGCGATGAGATCGTCGACTTCACGATCGCCGAACAGTGAATCCGGACGGTCGTAGATGGAAGCCGGTAGCGTCGGTGAGCGCGCGAGTACGGTTGAGTCGCATGGAACGCGTACCGCAACCACGAGTGCGTTGTCCTGCGCGACCCTGCGTGATTCACGATACGCCGCCCCGCTTGCGCACGCGCTTTCGCGTTCGGTTCGGCGCAGCTGCCGTGCGCTCACACCATGCGCGGTGTCCGCCACGGCGATCCGGATCGCCAGAACCGCCACGTCTGCGTTGACGCTCTCGTAGTCGAATCGCTGTCGGAGTTCGAACGGAAAGCGCATGATACCCGCACGACCCTTGCCCTCGACCGTCCGTGTGCGCGGCAGCCAGAAACGGCCCTCGTAAAGGCCGTAGTCGACTGTCATGACGTCTATCGCGCCCGTCATGGGAAGGATCATCGGACGCATCCAGAAAGGCATATCCTTTTCCGGATCCTGACCGTCGTCATTCTTCGAGACGGTTATCACGTCCAGGGGCTCCGACATCCGAAACACCCCGCGGACAAGCTGACCTGTTGCTGCATCGAACCAGAGCGATCCGACCACGAGATTCCACGCAGGCTCGCGAGGCTGCACGCGAAGCTCGCGCACCATGATGCTCTTTCCGCCCGGGAGCTGAAACGACACCGAGTCGCCGCTCGCATACGTATAGTATGCCTCCGCTCCATTGCCGAGCGGATGGATCATCGCGCTCGCATCCGCGTCAGCGCGTGCGAGGCCCGAGCCCATCCACAACGTTTCTCGGCCCGGATAGTACGGTATCGGCACACTACCGGACCCGAGGCTCGCATCGGCGTCGCCCGAACCCTTGAACATCGGGAGCGCGGAACGCGCGCCCGTGATGTCGACAAGCGCGCCGTTGCCGCGCTCCCAGCGAACACGGGTCGCGCGTTCCGTACGAAACAACAACCTGTCGCGACCGAAACTTCCAAGTTTCGTCCCGACCGAGATGCGCTCGTAGGTCGTGGCATCGTATGCCTTGAGCGCGGAGTCCTGTGTGAGACGCGCGGCTCTGGCACGATTAAGCAATTCCTGTGATGCGGGATCACGGAAGGCGGATGCCATCAGCGCGGGAGTGACGTTGACATGTCTCGCTGCGCGCCGTTTCGTGCGCGCTGAATCGCGTGCAGCACGCACCGAATCCATCCGCACCGCCATCGAGTCCTGACGCGCAAGCTCACGAACGCGCTTGAGGCTATCGGGGTGCGACTGTTTTCCCGCACCCAGCGTCACCGTGAGTTGCGCCAGGAGGAGGAATGTGGATGCCATCATGTCATATATGACACAACCACGTCACCCGAGGTTCGCCGCGAAGCCATCTCCGCGCGCGCCGAGGCTCCCGCCGAGGCCCTCGATCATGCCGGAAGCCCGAAAGGCGCGGATGCATCCGCGCCATCCCTGCGCGCGCCGAGGCTCCTTGGCATGCCGGAAGCCCGTACGGCGCGGATGCATCCGCGCCTTACTTCGAGATGAGACCCTTGAGCTCGTCCGGCTTCCAGGGCGCAGTCTGGGTCTTGGTTGCGGCGCGCGCCGATGCCACCTGCTCCGCCGTGACCTTTGAGGCGCTGTTGCCCCAGCTCGAGCGCTCGTACGAGATGATCGCGGCTATCTCAGCATCGCTCAACTGATCACCGAACGGCGTCATCGCGTTGTTGAACGACGTGTTCTTCACCGTGATCGGACCCTGCAGACCGTGAAGGACGATTCGGATCGGAACCTCGGGATTGTTCACGAGCCATTCCGAACCCGAAAGTGGTGGATACGCCCCCGGAACTCCGAGTCCGCTCGCCTGGTGACAGGCAGCGCATCGCGTGAACAGCTCCGCCCCGTTCGCACCTCCCGCCGCCGCGCCCGGCGCGGTCGGAATCACGGCCTGCGTCGAATCGAAGTACATCACGTTGCTTACCTGGTTGGGCGGAGTGGTCGCGGAGACCGAAGCCCTGTCGGTATCGCGACTGTCTGCCCCGCCACAGGCGGTCATTGTGACGAGCGCCGAGCCGGAGACTGCGAATGCGGCGGCTGCTGCGAGGAGGCTGCTACGTCTGCTGTTCATCGCTTGAAGATATCCCGGCGGCTAGTGCCTGACCAAGTTGGTAAAGGTGATCTGGATGTTGTCGCCACTTGGGCCCGCCGCACAGTCGCGCCCGCTCGCAGAGCCCGTGATCTGGCTCGTGAGCTGGCTCGTGAGCCGGTCCGAGCCGGACACCGTGAACCTGCCATACAGCACCCCACTGCATGGGATTTCGACCAGGGTGAAATCGGCACCTGCCGACCCGGTCCGGCCACTGATGCTCCCCGAATACGTGGTCTGATCCGCGATGACCGTCGCTTTCCACGTCCCTGTGAAATCCTGGCCGAGCTGTGACAGCGTCATCGTATAGTTGATCGCCTGGGCCGGAGCTGCGGGGAAGCCTCCCGGCGCGCGTCGAACCGTCCCCTGACCGGAATAGGTCGCGTTGTAGACCATCCCATCGAGACCGGTAGCCGCTGCGCCGGAACAGGCAGCAAGCACCAGCGATCCCGCAGCAGCGAGAATGAATGCGCGTGTTTTCATGGCTCGACGCAATATAACGAGCCGTGATATGGCGCCCGGGAGCCCCGCAGGAAGTGGTCATTCGGCGGCGCAACCGCGGTCGATGCGAACGGAAACGGCGGCGGGGCTGGGCGATGTGTTGGACACACCACCCAGCCCCGCCTGACTCCAGCTTCAGTTCCAGCTCAACGATTTGCCGTATTATCCAGAATCGGCCGGTTGGTCGCCGTTGTGGATACGACCGTAATGTCGCCCCGTGCGCTGATCGTGTAGACATATCCGGATGAGAAGCTCACCCCGGTTCGTGTGATGACGTTCGTACTCGAGCCGGCGTAGCGCGCACTCAGGTCATAAAAAGCACCCGGAAGGGGCGTGAACGCCCCCGCTGTCTGGTACGCAACGGCAGCACCCACCGCCGCCTCGACACCTGTTGTCGTGTTCTTCGCGTACAGAACGAGCGGCGCCGCATTGTAGATCGTGTTCACGAAGCGGACGTATGCCTGCGTATAGTCGATCTTCGATACGAACGGGTCCTCCACGATAAACGCGCTTGCAGTCTTGGCGACCGGATCGTACGGTCCGGTCGTGTAGTACGAGTAGTACTTGCCGTCCGCGAGCGTAGTGGAGAGGTTGGATATGGCGAGCCCATTGTCGGTCGTCGCCGCAATCTTCCCGGTGAGTACGTGCGCACCCGGAGCGATCACATTGTACAGACCGGCGTTCCCGACACCTCCATACACGGTGCCGTTCGTGGATTCCGATCCACTGCTGGAACTGATCGCCGTGATCTTCGTATTGTCGGAGTAGAAATTCACTCCGGGCGCATTGAGTGCGAAGTTGTAGAACTTGACGTTTGCGCCGGTCGCCGGTGCAATTATGCTCTGAACGGAACTGTCGCCGCACGCCGAGAGCGTGGCCGCACACAGCAGAGCCAGGATGGATCTAGTTGAGTTCATGTTCCGTTACGGTTGAGTGATCCACAGTGGCTTGGTGTGGTAAGTCAGGGCAAGACCACCAATCGCGTCGAGTCCTGGACGATTCCACACGTACTCGGAGTTGTAACGAGGCCGGATCCGCTGCACCACCTGGCCGGCGTTGTCAACGTACAGGTTGGTCGGCGGTGTGAATCCGGGGTATACCTGCCTCCCACTCGCCGGATCGATGTCCGTGTAATGGTAGCGGCGCATGTCCATCCACAACTCGTTATGCCCCCATCCGAACTGTGCGATGTACTTCTGCGACATGATCTGGGTGAGCGTCAGTGCCGCCGCTGTCGGGATGATCTGCGGACTGCTGAGGAACGCAGTGCGCTCCGCCGAGCTTATCTGCGTGGCCGCCTGGTTGTCGTCACTGTTGCGGGCATTAACGAAATCAATGTGTGACGACACGCCGTTGGTGTACGCGGCGAGAGCAGTCGCCTTGTCGCCCATCCTGTACGCCGCCTCCGCCTTGATGAACTGGAGCTGCGAGTACGTCATGAGCGGAATCTTGGACTTGTCCGAGAAGATGTACCGGCTCGGCAGTCCCGCCCCGGTCGTGCCCGGATATCCGTAGAAGTTGTTCGGCTGCTGCGCTGCTGTCAGCGCACCGAAGCCCAGAACGTTCGGATCGAGACCGCGATACTGCCCATCCGGCGACGAAGCGAGCATGCGGCTCATGCGCGGATCGACGACGCCGAAATCGGTACCGTTCATCAGATTCACCACGAACTGCGTCTGCCGGTACCGGGTGATGTTATCCCGGCGCGGACCCCAGAAATTGAAGTCGGAATTATCAGGACTCGTGCCCGGGTACGGAAGCAGTGCGTCGTCGGCGTTGCTCGCGAACGACTTGTCGACCAGCGAGATGACGTCCGCCGGATTGTACGTGGACTTGTTGGAGTAGTGGTTGTGGCTCAGCGCCAGCAGACCGTAGGCCAGCTTCAACCACTTCGTTCGGTCACCATTATAGATGTGATCGCCCGTCGCGAGATATCCGGCATCCACGGCGCCGTCGCTTCTCTGCAGATCGACGATTGCAGCCTTGAGCAGACTGTCCACCTCGAAGTACGCGTACTGCTGGCTGTCGTAGTCGAAGCTGAACCGCGACTGGTCGATGGCTTCCTTGACGATGATCTCGCCATGCAGATCCGTGAGAGCCTGCCAGCCCCACGCTTTCAGCACTAGACCGACACCGAGCAGATCCCAGCGCTGCTGCGCCTGTGCCTTGTTGTTCATGTCGACAAGGTTCTGGCCGAGCGACCAGTACACGTCTCTCCACTGCTCCGCGCCGTTGTCGCTTGCGGGATCGTAACCCATGCGACCCCACGTCTGCGCAGGACTGAAATTCGTCGAAGTGGAGATCCACTCCTGCGTATAGTGACCGACGAAGCGGCCGTCGTACTGAGGCGCCGTGATCATCCAGTGAAGCATGGGCCCCAGATAGAGATTCGGCGACACGCTCTGCGGTGCGTTCGGATTCGTGTTGACATCCAGATAGTTGCTGCACGCAACCGGAAGAGCCACGGTCCCGACCAGAATTGCCGCAAATATTTTCTTCATCTTCAGAACCCCATCCTGAGGCCGAAATTGAAACCGCGCGGGATGGGGAAGTTCCCATAGTCGATCCCGACTCCTCCTGCGCCTCCCACAGCCGCGGAATTGCCGTTCACGATCGGATCGAGCCCCGTGTAGTTGGTCTTGAGGAACAGATCCGTTCCGGTGACGAACACGCTCGCGTTCCTGGCGAACCGCTCCGGAAGGATATAGCTCACGGTGATGTCACGCAGCCTCACCCAGTTGATGTTCTTCTGGATGAACAGCTCCTCGCTCATGTTCGTGTAGTAGCTGGTCTGTATAGCCGGAACGATCACGATGTTGTTGATCGTCGGGTTGGCCGTGTTTTCCTTTCCGTCACGCAGCACGCCCGGAACGACGATCGGCTTGTTGCGATCCAGTGTTGCCATGGTCAGGCCGCGGTTCGTCAGGTAGCTCTGCGTCGCGTCGAATACGTCGCCGCCCCTCCTGAAATCGAGCAGGAAGTTCATCGAGAGCCGCTTGTACCTGAACGAGTTCGTGAGGCCCACAGTGTACTTCGGTTGACGGTCGTACCCGCGATCGATGAACGTGCTCGATCGCAGCGGCAGGCCGGTGGTAGGATCGATGAGAATCGCGTGCCTGCCCGACACCGTGTCGCGAAGGTAGAACAGTCCCGTCAGCGACAGCGTGGAGAGTCCGGGCGCGGTACCAGCCCGAACGTTGCCATACAGCCACGTGTCGGATACATACGACTCCGGCAGCGCGTGTGGAAGCGCCAGTGTTATACCGCGCGAATGATCGAAATTCGCGAGCACATCCCACGAGAAGTCGGTACGGCGCACAGGCGCGGCCCGCAGGGTCAATTCGACACCCGTGTTCCTCGTGTCGGCGCCGTTCAGATTGAAGAGGATGTAGCCCGTCGCGTAGCTGCCCCGGATGTTCTGGACGATCTGGTCCTTGGTCTGCTTGCGATAGATCGTCGCGTCGAGTCCGAGCCTGTCGTTCAGGAAGCTCAACTCCGTACCGATCTCGCGCGACTTGGCGAACTCGGGCTTGAGCGCGAGGTTCGGACCGGTGAATCCGTAACCATAACCACCATACGATGTGGTCTTGTTCTCCAGCGACGGCCGGTACGAATAAGGCGCGGCATCACGACCGACTTCTGCTATCGCCGCTCTCAGCTTTCCGGTCATGAACCGCTTAAGGCTCGGAAATGCGTCCGTGAAGACGAAGCTCGTTGTCAGCGATGGGTAGAAGAACGAGTTCCGTTCAACCGGAATGGTCGATGTCCAGTCGTTACGCCCCTGCAGCGTTACATACAGGTAGTCCTTGTAGTTCACCACGGCCTGACCGAAGCCGCTGACCAGACGACGCTGTGTGATAGTCGTCAGGTTGGACTTGAGTGTCGTGTTGTTGATCGATACAAAGTTCGGATCGAGGAAGTTCTGACCCGTAAGCGCGTCCACCGACGACTTGGCGTCAGACACCGAATTGCCGAGCAGTCCGCTTATGGAAAGACTCTTCGTGAACTGGTGGCTGTTGAAGTTCAGAATAGTCTGCACGTTCAGATTCCGCGTGATGTCGTCGGCCTTGTCGAGAATTCCATTGCGCGTGAGACCAAGTGCGCTCTGCGGATCACGAACGATCTGATTCTGATTCGTGTAGTTGTCCGTACCGATGATCGTGTGAATGTTGCCGAACGAGAACGGCTTCACCGTGAGGCCTAGGTTCGTAATCAGGCGGTTGTTCCTGGACCTGTTCGTGTTCCGCGCAACGCTGAAGTATGGATTGTCCACTTCGGAGGCTGCGGAGAGATTCGTCAGTCGCCTTCTGGTTCCCGCGGCAGACAGATAGTCCGCCGCATTGTCCGTGGAAGGCCACACGAGCAGGCCCAGAAGCGGGCCGTTGTCACCCTTGAACGACTGGTCGTTCGTGTCGTACGCGTAGATCATGTTGAGATCCGCGTTGAGCCAGCTCGTTACCTGACCCGCGGACGCGCCAGACAGATTGTTCCTGTTGTAGACCGAGCCGGGGATCACGCCTCGCTGCCGCGTTATGCCCGTGGACAGCCGGTAGCTTATGCGTCCGTCGGCGTCCGCGCCGCTGAACGACAGGTTGTGCTTCTGCGTGAATCCGCTCTGGAAGAAGCCCGCGACGTTATCGTACAGTTTCGCCGTGTCCGCGTAAGGCGCGCCGAAGTACAGGAACGTCGTGCTCCCGACTGCGTTCGGCCCGTACTTCTGCTGGATCGCCGGAGTCCCGCCTGTATGCTCGATTCGGAAACTGTTGCTGTATTCCAGTCCGCCGCCGACACGTCCACGCTTGGTCGTTATCACGATCGCGCCGTTCGCGGCGTCGATTCCATAGAGTGCGGCCGCTTCAGGTCCTTTCAGCACCGTGATGGACTCGATGTCCTCCGGGTTGATGTCCGCCGCCCGGTTTGTGAAATCAACGCCACGGTTACTGAAAGCCGTCGCCGATCCCGGCGCGTCCGAACCCAGCACCCCCGTGTTCAGCGTCTTGTTGTCCATCGGGAGGCCGTCAAGAATCATGAGCGGCTGGTTGCTGCTGCTGATCGAGCTTATGCCTCGGATCGTGATCGAGGACGACGCGCCCGGCACTCCCGAGCTGCTCGTCACGTTCACACCTGCAATTCGACCCTGCAGTGCATTGATGAAATTCTCGCGCTGAGTCTGCGCTACCGCTGCACCGGTCACGGTCTGCTGCGCGCTGCCCAGAGATCGCTGCACGGCTGTCTGGCCGAGCGCGGTCACAACGACGGAATTGAGCGAGGTCGCCGTTCGCTGGAGCGAGACGTTCATCACGCTCTCTGCGCCGACCGTTTTCTCGATCGGAGCGGTTCCGAGGAACCGGAAGCGCAGCACCTCACCCGTAGAGGCGCGGACGGAATAGACACCCGCACCATTGCTGGCGGCTCCCCTGCCGGTGACACCCTTGACCGTGACCGACACGCCGGAGAGTGGTTCACCCTGCTCGTCTGTGATTTTTCCGGTAACCGTCTTCTGCTGCGCTAACGCCGGCGCGGCAAAAAGCACGGTTCCCATCAACACCATCAGTACTCTTGCTCTCATGACTCGGTGTACCAGGGGTTTTGGTGGACGCCGAGCCAGGCAGTTGCCGCCAGCTCGAGCGTTGTCGTGCCGGTGCTATCGGGCGCCCGAATCTCCCGCAGTGTGGACGCTTGTAGTCTGCTGCTGAGTCTTGAACCGCTCGCTAACGGGTGTTGCAAGGCTGTCCGCGCGGCGTAACCGGACCGTAGTCGAGTAGCCGACTAAGGAAAAGTAAGGAAACCCTGCAGCCACCCCCGTCAACTCAACCCTCACAGCAACGCCTCGCGATGGACCCAACCGTGAAACCGGGGCAATCATACGAGTTCACTAAGAACGTGTCAACACTTTACGTCAAGAATGCGTCAAGTCTTGATGCTCCTGGTTTGGGTTCGGGACAACTTGCCGCTGAAAAACGATCAGGGCTCGTAGGGCTCCATGTGGACCAGGACTGCATCCACGGCCGGCATCGCCAACCTGATCGCGCCTTTCACCTTGCCGCTCACGACGTGCGCGTCGTGCAACGACATGTTGGGATCGGCCTGAACGTGCAGATCCACGGCGAACTGAAGCCCAACCTTCCGCACCTTGAGCTTCTCGATCGCGCAGACGTCAGCAACACCCAGCGCCGCCAGCGCGATGCCGTCGATCACGCCGGCATCCGGAACTCGATCCATGAGATCGTTGATGGCCGGGCGAAGCATTCTCATGCCGTTGTAGAGAATGACCACGGACGCCACCAGCGCGGCCCAGTCGTCGGCCTGTTCCCACCCCGGCCCGCCTATCACGGCGATGCTGATCCCGATGAACGCGGCGGTCGAAGTGATGACGTCGCTTCTGTGATGCTGCGCGTCCGCCATCACCGCGGTGCTTCCGGTCTCCGAGCCGATCTGGAATACGCGCTTGGCCAGAAACTGCTTGATGATTATCACGCCGACGAGCACGCCAAGCGTCCAGGCGTGCGGAACGTGATGAGGAGTACGTATCTCGCGAATCGCTTCTATCGCAATTCCGACCGCGGCAATACTCAACATGACCGCGACCAGCGCGCCCGCCAGCGCCTCCGCGCGCCCGTGGCCGTACGGATGGTTCTCGTCGGCAGGTTGCGCCGCGATTCTCAGTCCGCCGTAAACCACCAGCGACGAGAAGATGTCGGCCGTGGATTCCACGGCGTCCGCCACCAGCGCGTACGCATGACCCACGATCCCCGCGATCAGCTTGATGACCGCGAGGACCAGATTCACCAGCATTCCAACCTGTGCCGCGCGCATGGCGCGGCTCGTGGGTGTTCTCACCCGGCCAAATCTACGCCACAGGCTTCCCGATGGCGGGCTGCGGCGGCCCCATTCCCCGCTCCCGCTCAGTCGAGCGGCCGGCTTCGCCCTCTGTCCCGTGGCCGCGAGAGAAAACGTGCCCCAGGTTCTCGCGCCATTCGTCCAGTATCTCGTAGAACGTTGGAATCACGATCAGGGTGAGCAGGGTGGAAGTGATCACGCCACCGATCACCGCGCGCCCCAGCGGTGCGCGGAAGTCTGCACCTTCACCGAATCCGAGCGCCACCGGAATCATGCCGGCGATGAGCGCGAACGTGGTCATCAGAATCGGGCGCAATCGAACACGGCCGGCTTCGATCAGTGCTTCACGCAGCGACAGTTTCTTCGACTCCCGTGTCCACTTCGCGAAATCCACCAGCAGAATCGCGTTCTTTGCCACGATTCCCATCAGCAGGATCACGCCGATCATCGACATGATGTTGAGCGTGCCACCCGTTATGAGCAGCGCGAGCACCACACCGATGAGCGACAGCGGCAGCGAAAGCATGATCGCGAGCGGATCGAGGAATGACCCGAACTGCACCACCAGAATCAGGTACATCAACAGAACCGCGAGACCGAGTGCAGAAAGAATCGATCCGAACACTTCGTTCTGATCCTTCACCTGTCCGCCCTGCGACAGATGCACTCCCGGTGGCAGCGGCACTCTTGCGATTGCCTTGTTCACATCAGCGGAGACCTCGCTGAGTGGCCGACCCTGCGGATTCACTCCAACGGTCACGACCTTGTCTTCGTCGAAGTGATCGATCTGCGCTGGTCCGTTGGTAAGCCGCACCGTCGCGATCTGGCCGAGCGGAATCGTCTGCGGTCCGGCGTTGGACGGATTCACCGACACTGCCGCTGCCTGCCCGGAACCTGCAGGCGGCGCACCGGCGGAAGGTGGAACCGCTATTGGCAGCTGCTGCAGATCACTCACG
>JALYYT010000286.1 GCA_030946285.1 Gemmatimonadota bacterium | reverse complement strand
GAATCATGCGGGAAATCACATAGCGAATCGCACGCGCGACGCGTAAGCTTTGGGAACCGGACGCTCGGCACCGGCGCGCCACGCCACCAAACCACGGAAACTCGCATGCCCATGAACCGCTCGCTCATTTTCGGGTCGCTACTATCGCTCACGGCCTTGCCACTGCTCGCGCAATCGGCGACGAACGCGGACTCGGCGGCCGATCCGATCAAGGTCATGGTATCGCGACTTGATCTCGATCAATACAAAGCGAACATCAAGGGACTCACGCAGTTCGGCGACAGACGCCAGGGAACCGCGCGCAATCGAGCGGCTGTAGACTGGATCGAGGCACAGCTTCGGAGCTACGGCTGCACACCTACGGAGCGCATCACGTACGACTTCCAGCCTCCGCCGCCGCGCCCGCCGCTCTCACCGGAACAAGTGGCGCAGATGCGTGCGCGTGCCGCCCTGAATACGCACGGACCGGGTGGATCCATCATGCGTGGGAAAATCAATTCCACGGGTGTGAATACCGATTCCATGCTGCAGCCGGATGCAGGACTGCGCGCGCTGGATACTCCGCCGTCGGTGCCGGGTGAGCGTCAGGAGGTTTACTGCACGAAGGTCGGCACGACGCACCCCGATGAGATGTACATCGTCGGCGGACACATGGACGGGATCGGCTGGGGCGAAGCCGCAAACGACGACGGCTCGGGTTCGGCGCTCGTGATGCAGCTCGCACGCGTCTTCAGCTCGCCCGACGTGAAGACAGACCGGTCGATTCGCTTCGTTCTCTGGAACAACGAAGAGACGGGACTGAACGGGGCGAAGGCCTACGTGGACCAGCGCCAGGCGCTTCAGGGCAAGGAATCGCCCGCAGGCTCGGGCAAGTACCCTGAACCAAGATGGCTCGGCATGATCCAGCACGACATGATGCTTTTCGATCATGGAATGCCGAAGCCGGACGGCAGCATGAGCAAGGCACAGCGGCCGGAAGCCGACGTGAACATCGAGTTCCAGTCGAATTCGAAGATGGCGGCGGAATCGCAGAAGCTCGCATGGGAATTTGCGAACGCGAATGAGAAATACGCCACCAGGTATCCGGCGTCAGTCGGGCAGCACATGACGAACACCGATTCCCAGCCCTTCCAGGACCTCGTTCCATCGATCAGTCTGCGCGAGAACGAGCGCGGCGCGCAGATCGGCGCGGGCTGGGATCCGCAGTGGCATCAGCCCACGGATCTCTACAGGACCTACAACGACGACGATTTTCGGCTGGGCCTGAACGCCGCGCAGACGACGCTTGGCGCGGTCGCGAAGCTGACAGGGGCGAAACTGGCGAAGTAGGTCGACGACGCGTTCGCTTCTTTATCCGGCTCCGGTTGCGATAGCAGATATGGAAGTGCGGTCGAGCGCACGGCACTTATGGCGGCTTCCCATCGTCCTTGGGCGGCGGCTGGCAGCGTTCGGATCAGCGCTTACCGCACCGCGAGCATTAATAAATCCAATAATTCATTTACTTATTGCGTTTATCCCAATCCGGTCCTATGGTTGAGCCCATCTGCACCGGAGTTTTGCGATGAGCTGGTGGGTGAGGAATGCTGGAAGCAGCAGTCGCGGACGCATGGTAGCGCTCCTTCGGCGCGAGCGGCTTACTGTCGAGCAGCTTGGGAGTTCGCTCCGGCTTACCGGTAATGCAGTGCGGGCGCAACTCTCAACGCTCGGGCGTGATGGAGTGGTGGAGGCGGCGGGAGAGGTACGGGACGGCACCGTCGGGAAGCCATCCACGCTCTATGGGCTCACGAAGGGCACGGACACGCTGTTCTCGACCGCATATGCGCCTGCGCTCGCGGCGCTCGTCGCGGAACTCGGGAGCACACATCCCGAGGAGTTCGAGTCGCTGCTGCGCGGCGCCGGGCGCCGTCTCGCCAGGCCGGCAGCGGGAGCGTTTGCAGACCGCGTTGCGGCGGCCGCTCAGGTTCTCGACGGGCTCGGCACCGATGTCGAAGTGACAAAAGAGGACGACGGGTACAGGCTTACGGGTCACGGCTGCGTGCTAGCCCAGGCTGTCTTGGCGAATCCGGCCACCTGCTGTGTACTGGAGCAACTGCTCGCCGACGTTACGGGCGCGGATGTGCGCGAGCAATGTGATCGCAGCGAATACCCGCCGAAGTGCGGATTCGTGATCCGGAAGTAATGCCGCTCTGAGGCGAACGGCCCGGCGAAAACGAATATTTATAGCGCACGCGCCGTTGACGAATCGGCGTCAAGCGCT
>JALYYT010000246.1 GCA_030946285.1 Gemmatimonadota bacterium | reverse complement strand
CAACGAGTCTCTGCCGCTCCGCGGGATCGACACCGCGCCCCGAATCGCGGTCGGCCTCCCATCGCGACGCCGCCGCGTCAACAAGCTCTCCGATATCCACGTCGTCGTCCGCATGCTCGAGTACGTCGTGGACGATGACGCCATACTGGATCGCGCTCATTCCGCCGCTTGCGGCGATGTCACTTCCAGCGTCGCTCATCGTCACGACCGGCTCATCTAATCCGGCAACCCGTTTCAACCAGTGACGTCGCTCGCATTTCTGAAACGACATCAGCTCGGAGGCGGAGTATCTGCCGCGCCCGAATTGCACCGATACTTTCTGCCATGGATGTGTGATCTCCAACGCCGAGGCCTCTACCTGTGACGTTTCCTGCGCCGATAACGACAATGTATCGCCGATGTCGCCGCTCACTTCGTCCTCCAGCGGTTCGGCGTGCCGCACGATCGCGGAGTACTCGATCCCGGACGCGCTCTGATATCGCACCACCTCGGCAGCTGCGTCCAGTTGATCGAATCGGTTGAGTAGTGCTGCCGCGGGCGAGCCCTTGGTACGACCGCCCGTGCCAAGTGGAATTCCGGAGAGGATCAGCAGATCGCGGGCACGCGTCGCAGCTACATACCATACTCGTCGAGTTTCCGCATCCTCCTCCGCAAGTATCGCCTTTCGCACCGCCTGCCATTCGTCCGGTTGCTGCTCCGCTTTTATGTCGGGATCGCCGAGCACGATCCGGGAACCATGTATGACCAGTTTGTCGCCGGGTGCACTCGGAGCACGGATAAGATCCGCCCAGAAAACGCACCTCCATTCAAGTCCCTTCGCGCTATGCACCGACGTGACCGTCACCACGTTGTCGCGCTCGCCGTGAAGCAGCGCTTCACCTTCCCGGATCTCGAGATCGCGTTCACGAGCGATCATCGTCAGAAAGTCTCCCACCGTGAGTGCGTCATGCGCTCTGGCAACGTGCACGAGTTTCCGAACGTTGGCGATACGCTGATCAGGCGATCCGTCACCTGTGTAGCCGAGCAGCTCGAGATGCACCAGGTACCCGGTGACCGCCAGGAGTTCTTCGATCAGCGCTACCAGCCCGACCCGATCCCGAATGCCGCCAAGACGCTCGAGGAGCTGCACCGCATGTGCGAGCCGCGCGCGCTCCTCAGGATCAGGCAGCGTCACACCCGTCATGTTCTCCCAGTAGGGTGAGCGCGCCTGTCGTGCAATATGCAGTAGCGATTCATCCGTCACGCCAGCGAACGGACTTCGCAGAAATCCGGTCAGGACTCGATCGTCGGAAGGGTCAAGTACGGCCGCAAGTGCCACCGTCACGTCCAGCACTTCGCGGCACCCCCAGAATCCTTCCGCGCGAAGTGAGTAGGCGGGAATGCCGGCGCGTCGCAACGCATCCATATAGATGCCCGCGTCCGCCCATCCGCCGAGCAGCACGGCGATATCCCTCGGCTCAAGACCCTGCGAGCACAGCTCGTTCACGCGTCGGGCGATTTCGCGCGCCTCCGTGCGCCGTACGATCGGCGCGTTGCACGCCTTGCCATTCTCGAGAGCCGGTATTCCGATGAACTCCACCCCCAGTACGGATTCGGAGTCAGTATCCGATTCATCGCGCAGAGTATTGAGCGGAGCGTACGGAACTTCGAAGTTCTGCTGACCCTTTTCCGCGTCGCTCGGCTTGTCCAGCAATGTTCCGACGAAATCGTCAACGAATCCAAGTACCGGCGCGATGCTGCGCCTGCTTTCCGCGAGATTGATCACGCGCCCGGTTCCGCTGGACTCGAGGTCGCTCTCGATGGAGCGCCATACCGTGACGTCGGCTTTCCGGAACCGGTAGATGCTCTGCTTGGGATCTCCAACGAGCACCAGCCTGGTTGTGTCGGTGCGCCTCCGAGTCGGATCTGCGAGTAGATAGGCAATCTCACGCTGAATCGGATCCACATCCTGACACTCATCTATGATGAGAACCCTGATGCGACGCCGCAGGGCCTTCCTGACGGTGGCGTCGTCGCGCAAGAGATCCCGGGTCCACACTATCATGCGGTCATAGTCCATCTGTGCCGCTTCGTCCAGCCGCCTCATGAGCAGGCCGTGCGCCTTCACTGCGAGTTGCAGCAGCGCAGCCTCGTTAGCTCCTCGGTTGTGATCGTTGACCAGCATCGATTCGAGGCTGTCGCCATGACCGAGCAACTGTGTCGCCCAGCGTTCGACATCCCTGACCGGGAAAATGGACAGGATATCGGTGAGGCCGGCCACGGAATTCGTTTCGAGCACCTCGAGCAGTGTATCGCGCACCGCTTCCGTTGCCATGACCTTGCCGTCGGCTTCACCGATCAGCGTCAGCGCCGGCGAGCGACCACTTCGAAGCGCGAAGTCGCGAAGGATGTCGCCGCAGAAGCTGTGGATGGTTCCTACACGCGCGACGTCCACCTGATACGCTTCACTGCGGCGCCCGGCTGCACGCAACGAGCTGCGCAGTTTTTCCTTCAGTTCCGACGCTGCCTTGTTCGTGTATGTGATCGCCGCGATATCTCGCAGTCCCATCGGCTCCGGGATCGTCGTCCCACGCGTCTCGACCCCCAGCAGATACAGGATCTTCGCGATCACGGTGAAAGTCTTGCCGGTTCCGGCTCCGGCGTTGATCATCACGTGTTCTTCAGTACAGCGAATGGCGTCCCACTGTGTATCACTTGGATCATGAAGTTTCGAGGTCACTTGCCGACCTCGCTTCGAGGTATCCGGCAGATGTCGATTCCATGGCACCATGCCGGGCAGCCGCACGTCTCGGGAGGCCGTGCCGGGAACTCTCCCTGCCTCGCTTTCTTCACATGTTCGATCGCCTGCTTCAGAGCATCCGTCCACTGATCGGCTGCGGCTGCGTCCGGCTCCAGTTTCTCGCTTTTCCTGTCGACCGTGTAGAGCTGCAACCCGAGAACCGATTCAGGCTTCCTGAGTGTCAGGTACTCCACTCGCGCAACTTCGTGGTCGGGGCGCATCCGACTCAGCGCGTAGGCATACAGTGGAACCTGAATGACAACCCCGGCCCCCCACGCTTTCTTGTCGCCGCCCCCCGGAGTGGATCCCCTGGTGGTCTTGTAATCAGCGGCAGCGATCATCTTCAAATCGCCCAGGCGTTCGTCCACACTGACTTCAACACGATCGATGGTTCCCCGATAACGAATCCGCACGCCGTCCCGCTCGAAAACCATCTCGTCGAAGGCCAGCTCGTTCTCTATCACGCCGGTACGAACCATCTTCGGCGCATTCCGTTTCAGTGTCTTCGTTGCGATCATGTCCTCGTGAAGCTGGATCTCCCACTGAATGAATCCCTGAAGAATTCGTATCAGTTCAGAGCGCTTCGCAGCGCGAAGCGACGGGTGGCATAGCCACGCGCGTCCCTGATCCGCGATTGCGTCGTCGAGACACGACTCCATGGACTCAGCCGCCCAGCTCGAATCCGTCGACAGCAGAAACACCGGCTTCCCCGAGCGCTCAAGTGCGCCATCGTAGAACCGCGCAAGCGCTGCGTGCAGAATGATTCCGCGAACCGAGTTGTCCATGTCCTCATCCGGATCTTCCCGTTTCTCCAGCCGCAAGAGTCGCTTCGACATGAACGCCCATGGACATTTCGCAAGCTCTTCCAGCTGCGTTGGGCTCCACAGTCTTTCGTCGCCGAATTCCGTGGCGAGCCAGCTCACGAGCCGCGGGTCGCCGATCGAGCCGTCATACCACGATGATCCGCGTTTCGCGCGGACTCGTTCCATCGATGCGGCGTGCCTCGCGAACTCCGGAGCAAGCGCACCGTCGTAGCGTGGAATTCCCGGCACGGTAACCGGCGAGGTCTCGATCTCGATTTTATTC
>JALYYT010000241.1 GCA_030946285.1 Gemmatimonadota bacterium | reverse complement strand
AGGTGGACGGCAAGATTCGCGACGGTGTCGGGCTCGCGGCCGTTCTGCGCGCGGTGTTCCCGGCCGGAACGATGTCGGGCGCGCCGAAGGTGCGAGCGATGGAGATCATCGACGAACTCGAGCCCGTAAAGCGCGGCGCGTACGCCGGAGCGGTTGGCTACATTGCATGGGGCGCCGAGCGCATCGATCTCGCAATCACGATCCGGACATGCGTGATCGCCAACGGAACGGCCCTGGTCCAGGCTGGCGCTGGCATCGTCGCCGATTCCGTTCCGGAAATGGAATGGCTTGAAACCGAGAACAAGGCACGGGCGGTCCTCACGGCCATCGCGCAGGTTAGATCGAAGACCAACGCGGCTGCCATCGCCGCACGAGGCACTGAATGACGTCCCAGGTGTTGCCGATAGTCGGCTACGAACACGTAAGCGTGAACGGCGCCAACATCCTCGTCGCGCGCCCGCTTGCCGCGACGACTCGTGACATTCTGGAGCATGAGACTCTGTACTCCTACGCGTCCAAAGTGCCCGACGCGCTCGTTTTTCAGGGGCGCGCGCCGGTGTACGCGATTCCCTTCCCGCCACTCTCTGGTCGCGTCGCGGTGCGCCACGTGATGCGCGGCGGTTTTGCGGGCCGTATTCTGCACGATCGTTTTCTTCCTCCGACGCGCGTGGCGCGCGAACTCACGGCTGCGTTCCGGTTGCGCCTCGGCGGAGTACCTACACCAGAGGTGCTCGCGGTTGGAACCTATCCGGCGGGGGGATTCTTTCGCCGAGCCGACGTCGTCACGCGGTTTGTGGAAGGCGGCGCCGATCTGTCGGCGGTATTCGGGGACGTGCGCAACGATGTCCAGCGACTCCCCATACTCGACGCCGTCGCCAAGCTTCTGTCGCGTCTTACCGCGACCGGTGCGCAACATCCGGATCTGAATCTGAAGAATGTGCTCATAACGTCGGGCGAGGACGGTTACATCGCGCACGTCCTCGACGTGGATCGCGTGCACTTTCACGTCCCTGGTGACCCGCTCGTCGCGCGCGCGAACATCGAGCGCCTCATGCGCTCACTTCGGCAGTGGCGGGACCGGCTCGCGCCTCGGTCGAACGCGCTCACCGACGACGACATGTCGTATCTGGTTCTCGCAGCGGCGGCACAACCAGCGTGAGCCGTGCAGATGTGCGGCTGGACAGAATCTGCATCATGCTTATGTCCGCGGCAGGAGATATCGTGCATGCGCTGCCGCTTGTTACCGCCATCAAGCGATACCGACCTGCGTGCACCATCTCGTGGATCCTGCAGCCGATGCCTGCGACCATGGTACGCGGCCATCCGTGTGTCGACGAAATAATCGACTTTGACCGCTCGCTCGGTGCACGAGCTTTCACGGATGTCAGATCAAGACTGCGCAGTCATGACTTCGATCTGCTGATCGACCTGCAGGTCTATTTCAAGGCTGGCATCGTCACCGCGCTCACGGACGCGACAGTCAAGCTCGGCTTCGACCGAGCGCGTGCGCGCGATCTCAACTGGCTGTTCACGAACAGGAAGATCCCGCCGCGGCCCATAAGACACGTGCAGGATCAGTATCTCGAGTTCCTCGAGTACCTGGACATTCCCTACGCGCCGCTCGAGTGGAACATCGGGCCCTGGGCCGCGGAACGTGAGTGGCAGTCGCAGTGGATTGCCGACTTCGAGCGCCCTGTCGCAGCAGTCGTGCTCGCGACCAGCAAGCCGGAGAAGGACTGGATTCCGGAGCGCTGGGCCAGCGTGTGCGACGCACTGTACTCGGACTTCGGCCTGCAGCCGGTGCTGGTGGGCGGAACGTCGGAGCGGGAGCTTCACGCCGAGCGCGTGATTCGCGACAGGGTATCGTGCCCGGTTCGTTCTGAACTGGGGAGCGGACTGCGCAAGCTGATCAGCATTCTGGATGCATCGGCGCTGGTGCTCGCGCCCGACACGGGACCGCTGCACATGTCGGTGGCGATGAACCGGCCGGCGATATCACTACTCGGCTACACGAATCCCAAGCGAACCGGTCCGTACCGGCGCTTTCACGATCTGATGATCGATGCGTACGCCGATCCCGGCGAGGAGTACGTGCCGACGATGCAGAACCGCCCCGGACGGATGCCGCGGATAACAGTCGACGACGTGCTGTCGCGCGCCGATGTGTGGCGGCAGAAGTACTCGGAGCGCGAAGCGCACCGATAGAAGCAAGGGAGCCGACGCGCTGCGTCGCCGGCTCCCTTTCGTGCATTGATTGCGGCTTAACCCGCGAGACTAGAGCCCGCCAGGTCCTCCCCTGCCACCGTCGCGCCCGCCGCGTCCGCCTGCACCCCCGCCGAACGCTGGCGGGTTCTTGATGCTCTCCGGCACCTTCTTCCATTGATCCGGCGTAAGAATTGTCTGAACCTTGGTCATCGCGGTGGTCAGATTCTTACGACCTTCCACTATCTGTGGGCGAATCTTCCCCATGATGGCCTGGGGGTTCCCCGTCCCTTCCTTCGCGACGACCGCCCGGATCTGATTGCCAAGCGCGAGAGACTGCGCAACAAGCGTATCTGACAGGACGCTGAGTTGCGCCACCTGCGCGTCAGTAAGATTCAGCGTGTCGCGCATCTGAATGATCTGGGCGACCGGGTTCTGGATCGCCGCTGAAGCGACCGCAGAGCTGTCAGTGCGCGCAGCGAATATCTGACGGAAGCGATCGCGAGGGTCGGGTCCTACTGTAAGCTTCGCCTGAAGCGCGAGCACGAACGGCTGCCTGTACACTGCCTGCGACGCACCGTTCGATCCGAAGTGACCATTCACGTCGTAGACGAATTGCTGCTTGCTGGCATCGAATCCCCGGACGTAGAGCAAAGTCGGATCCGCGCGGTTGAACTGACCCCATCCATGCAGCTTGCTCCCGTGAAGCACCTGATCCAGTCCGGCAAGCACGTTCGACGCGACGAGCGAGAACGTCATCTTGCGATTGAGATTGAAACCCGACGGCCGGAAATTCGCCTGCATGTCGAGCGATGGCGTCCACGGTCCTCGGCAACTGTTGCGGCCAGCCACGGTACCGAGCTGTGACACGAGACAGTCCCGCACATTCGACGGAGCGCTCGCGATGAGCTGTTTCATGGCCGCCGCCACCGTCGGATCGGCAGTGCCCGTCGGATTGAATATGAAAGCACGATCGTTGTGCGACCCGTCACCGTTGATGTCGCTCGAAACAATGGGAGTGAAGGGCGCACCCGAGCTGAGGCGCGCATTCGCCGTGATTTCGAGCCAGGAGTTCACCGGTTTCGTGAAGTACGTCTGGAAGGTGCTCCGGATGTCCTGATCGCCCGGCGCCCACTGAGACAGATTGGGATTGCCTGCAGTCGTTGGT
>JALYYT010000226.1 GCA_030946285.1 Gemmatimonadota bacterium | reverse complement strand
CGCCGAGATGGGAACTGGAATCGAAAGCAATCGCCCCCGCGGCCGCACGGGTCGCAAAGTGAGCAGCTCTGCTGGGCAGAGTCCTGCGGAAACATCGGGCGGGACTGGCGGGCCCGGCAATCAACCGGCGACCTCCCGCGAACTGGATGCCGCGCGAGCGGCTCTGCAAATCCTTTTTGGACCACCGGCAGATCGCGCCTTCGCCGTACGCTTCTGGAATGCCGAGGTTGACGGTCCGGACGATCCGCTTCCGTCGTTCACTCTCACGCTCAACCACGCCGGCACCCTTCGGCGCATGCTCCGCCCGCCTTTCGAGCTGTCCATCTGTCAGTCGTTCATTGCCGGCGACTATGAAATCGACGGCAACATCGAGCGCGCGGCGGGTCTGGGAGAAAATATTCGAGGGGGCATTTCAAGTCCCTTCACGCTTGCGCGTCTGACGCGCGCGCTCCGATCTCTACCCGCGGATGACAGGCCGCCTGCATATCCCGAAGTCCGGGCACCGGAGACAGGCTCGCTGCACACTCCCGAGCGCGACGCAGCGGCGGTCCGGTCGCACTATGATGTCGGAAACGACTTCTACAAGCTCTGGCTCGACAAGCGGATGGTGTACTCGTGCGCCTACTTCACGAGCCCTCACGCTTCGCTGGATGATGCGCAGGAAGCCAAGCTCGAGCATATCTGTCGGAAGCTCCGTCTCACTCCCGGCGAGAGCCTGCTGGATGTGGGCTGCGGATGGGGCGGTCTCATCATGCACGCCGCCGAGCGGTTCGGAGTCAACGCGATCGGTATCACGCTGAGTTACGAGCAGGCGGCCCTTGCTCGCGAGCGGATCAGGGAACGCGGACTTGAGGCGCAGTGCACCGTTGAAGTGCGCGACTATCGACATCTGTCGGCCGTAGGCGATTTCGACAAGATCGCGAGTGTCGGGATGGTCGAGCACGTAGGACTCGCCAAGCTCGCCGTGTATTTCGAAAGACTCTTCACGTATCTCAAGCCGGGCGGTCTGCTCCTCAACCACGGTATCGTACACGAGGCAGCTCGCGGGAAGAAGAAGCTTCGTGACATGGTGTTTGACAGGATCTGGGGAGACAACGCGTTCATCAACGAGTATGTGTTTCCCGACGGAGAGCTTGCCGAAGTGTCGGACGTCGTCGCGACCGCCGAGGCGGCCGGATTCGAATTGAGGGACGTGGAGTCGCTCCGGGAGCACTACGCGCTCACGCTTCGGCACTGGGTACAGAATCTGGAGCGGGAAAAGGACGCTGCCGTTGCATCGTCCGGCGAGGAGGTTTACCGCATTTGGAGACTCTACATGGCGGCGTCCGCCTATGGCTTCGCTTCGGGGCGACTCTCGATCCAGCAGCTGCTGCTCGCGAAGCGGAGCGAGGCAGGCGTCGCATGCGTTCCATTGACGAGAAATGACATGTACGCCTGATTCGGCAACGCACTAGCTTCCCCCTCATGAAAATTCATCACGCGATACCATCCCGATTGCGCGGATTCCTGGCGCTGGCGACCGTTTCGCTCGCACTTCCGGCGACGGGTTTCGCGCAATCGGTACAATCACTACAGGACACGAGCGCATCACGCCCTCCCGCGGTCTTTACCGGGCGCGACGCACTCACGGTTGCAGCGTTCGCGATTGCGACCGCCGCAGTGATGCCGCTCGACAGACACATAGCGATCGAATCGCAGCGACCGTCGCTCCAGAACAATTCCGCGCTCAGTCACACGCTCACGGGCTTCCGCGTGCTCGGAGAGCCCGGCTCGATAGCTCTCGCCGGCGCGGCATACCTGTACGGACGCACCGCCGACTCTCCACGATCGGCCGAACTTGGCCTGCGTACGATCGAGTCCATCGGCGCCGCCGGCATCACGAGTCTCATCATCAAGGGGCTTGCGGGGCGAGCCCGGCCGTTCGTTGTCGCAGACACCAATCCGCATGATTACAAGCCGGGTCGCGGATTCCGCTCCGACGACTACACTTCCTTCCCGTCGGGTCACGTAACCACCGCGTTCGCGGCTGCGTCCGCAGCGAGTCAGGAGATTGCCTACCTGTGGCCGCACGCATCGCACCTCTGGACCCCTCTACTGTTCACTTCCGCTTCCATCGTGGGAGTCGCGCGGGTTTACGAGGACAAACACTGGGCCAGCGATGTAGTTGCCGGCGCCGCAGTGGGAACCATCGTTTCAAGAATGGTAGTACGGTTTTCACGCGCCCATCCTGGCAACGCGATAGACCGCATCCTGCTGCCGAATGGCGTTGGTCCGGCCGCGGCCGGGCGCGGCGTCGCGTTCAACTGGAACTATCAGTGGTAGCGCGCTAACAGCGCTTCGCTTACTTGATGTTGGCGATCGCGAAGGTGAGCTCGTCGGCCAGTTCTGCGATCATCTTGCTCGTCGGACGATAGCCGTGACTCGCCTGCGTCTCCACTCGTACCAGAACAGGCTTGCTGCAGTCCTGCGCATTCTGCAGAGTCGCGATGTACTTGTAGGTGTGGCTCGGCACCACTCTGTCGTCATGATCGGCGGTGGTCGCGAGCGTCGCCGGGTAGCAGGTTCCCGGCTTGAGGTTGTGAAGCGGCGAATAGCGGAACAAATACGGAAACTGCGTTGCGCTCGATGACGATCCGTACTCCGTTGCCCACGCGGCCCCCCCAGTAAACCTGTCGTAACGAAGCATGTCCATCACACCGACTGCCGGAAGAGCGACGGCGAAGAGTTCAGGACGCTGCGTGGTGACCGCGCCGACCAGGAGGCCGCCGTTCGATCCACCGCGCATCACCATTCCAGACGATGATGAGTAGCGCTCCCGCACGAGATACTCAGCCGCGGCGATGAAATCGTCGAAGACGGTCTGTTTTTTGTCGAGCATGCCGGCCGAGTGCCACCCCTCACCGTATTCGCCGCCGCCGCGCAGATTCGCGGTCACGTAGATTCCGCCACGCTCCACCCACGCTGGTATGGCCGGGTTGAACGACGGAAGCAGACTGACATCGAAACCCCCGTACGCATAGAGCATCAGCGGGTGCGTACCGTCCAGTAGCGTTCCCTTCTTCATCGTCACGAAGAGAGGTATCCGTGTACCGTCCTTCGACGAGGCGAATATCTCACGCGTCTCGAACGCTGCCGGATCGAACGTGAGCTTTATCGGTTCGAACGGCTGCGTCTCCCGCGTTTCCACGTTGTAGCGGTACACCGTTGCCGGTACCAGCGGAGAGGTGAACACATAGAACATCGCCGGTGTATCGTTGCGTGCGCTCATGCCGGCGACAGTTCCGACGCGGGGAAGCGGAATCGCGCCGAGCGGAGTACCATGCGCGTCGAAGACACGCACGATGCTCTTGACATCTTCCAGATACTGGACGACCAGGCGGCCACCAGACATCACGGCCGACTCGATCGCGAACCGGCTTTCGGGAACCACCGTATGCATGTGGGCCCGGTCCGGTGTCGCGAGATCGAGAGACACAACCCGCCGCCGCGGCGATCCGGAATCGGTGATGAGGTAAAGCGCGGAACCGATGTTATCAATGACCTGGAACTGCGCAACGTCCTCGTCCACAATCGGCAAGAGCGGAACGGCGACATTCGGGCGCATCGGATCACCGAGATCCATGAAATACAGTCTGTTCCGGTTGTCCGCTCCTGCACTCGCGGTGCAGAAGACGTATCGACCGTCATCGGTCACACCGCAACCAACGAAGTACCTGACCAGATCAGGACGGCCGAATATCCCGCGATCCTGCGCCTGCGACGTGCCGAGCGTGTGGTAATAGACGGCGTGCCCGGAGAGCGCCGCGGAGAGCGACTTCCCCTTCGGGGGTTCGGGATAGCGGGAGTAAAAGAACCCTCGGCCATCGCGTGTCCATGACAGGTTCGAGAAGCGTACCCAGTGAAGCGAATCAGCGAGGTCCTGCATGGATGCGAGGTCTCTCACTCGCACTGTTCGCCAGTCGGCGCCACCCTGTGCGACCGCATAGGCAACGAAACGGCCATCCGGCGAGGGCGACGATTCCTCGAATGCGATCGAACCATCGGACGACAGCGTGTTCGGATCGAGAACCTTCACGGCCGGCGCGTTCGCGCTATCCCGCATGTAGAGCACTGCCTGATTCTCGAGTCCGGTGTTGCGCCTGTAAAACAGCCGGCGCGTGGCCGTGAGCTCCGGGACTGTCACTCGCGCGTAGTTGAACAGCTCCGTCAGTCTCGTACGGAGTGTGTCACGCAGCGGAAACTGTGCGAGATAGGATGCGGTGAACGCGTTCTGTGCTGTGACCCACGCACGTGTCCGCGGGTCGTCCAGATCCTCGAGCCAGCGGTATGGATCGGCCACCACGGTTCCGAAATAATTGTCGGTGACCGTGCCTTTCTCGGTTCTCGGGTATGTCACTCGTTGTGCCCAGGCTGGTGGTACCACGATGCTGCAGGCGAGCGCGAGTGCCGCTGTCAAACCGCGATGATGCAAGACTTCCCCCACGTGACGCTGGAGCCGATTGCTGTATCAGCGCCGCGTATTACCGTGGCGACGCAGGAGCGCTGCCGAAGCATACGCTCCCGCACGCTCCGCGTGTACCGCTAGGCAGACTTCTTGGAGCGCGTCGTCTGCCGCGTTGTCTGCCGCGTTGTGGACTTTCGGCGAGTGCGCGAGGAAGCACCCGTCTTTTTCGGCTTTCCCTCGGCCAGACTCTCGCGCAGGCGGGACATGAGATCCACGACCTTGTCGTCGTCCCCTGTCCGCTTCGTGGAGCGGGGGCCCTTTAGCTTCTTCCCCTGCATTTTGGCGTGGATCAGCTTCATGAGATTTGCGCGATATTCGTCGGTGTACTTCTCAGGATCGAAATCCGCCGCGAGATTGTGCACCAGTTGCTCGGCCATCTTCAACTCCTGCTGCCGCACTTCGGTGGCTTTCGGGAAGTTGAATTCGTCCGTGTCCACGATCTCGTTCTGGAAGCGCATGATCTCGAGCATCAGCGCCTCTCCCGTAGCCTTGATGCCAACGAGGTGCTGCGTGTTGCGCATGACGATCTTGCCGATGCCTACCACGTTCGTGTTCCGGATCGCGGCACGGAGAAGGGCGTAGGCCTTCTCCCCGCCCTTCGTCGGCGTCAGGTAATACGGCGTCTCGAAGTAGCGTGGATCGATCTGGTCCTGCTCGACGAAGTCCACGATCTCTATCGAAGCCGACTTGCCCAGCGCGGCGTCGCGGAAGTCCTGGTCGGTCAGGACGACATAGTGGCCCTTGTCATACTCATATCCCTTGTCGATATCGTCCCACTTGAGCGGTCCCTCTCCCTTCGAGGAAAACCGCTCGTACTTTACCG
>JALYYT010000210.1 GCA_030946285.1 Gemmatimonadota bacterium | reverse complement strand
CGGAGCTGCACCCGGCGCCGCAATCCATCCCGATGAAGTGGACGCAGCCCGCGGCGCGGTCAAGCTTGCGCTCAGAATGTCGTCGGCAATCCGGTGAGGTAGCATGGCGGGTTCGTTCACGAGACCGGGGTCCATTCGGCAGATCGAAGTCATCCGTCCGGGCGGCCCGGACGAGATGCATCTGACCGATGGTCCGGTCCCCGCGCTCGGGCCCGACGACGTGCGCATTCACGTAGAGGCGATCGGGGTGAACCGAGCCGACGTCCTGCAACGGCAGGGAAAGTATCCGCCGCCATCCAGCGCCTCACCGGTACTGGGACTCGAGGTCGCGGGGTACGTAGCAGGCGCTGGCGAGCGCGCGGCGCTCGTCTGGAACGTGGGCGAGGAGGTTTGTGCCCTGGTTGACGGCGGAGGCTACGCAAGCGAGTGCGTTGCACCATCGTCACAGTGCCTGCCGATTCCCGACGGCCTCTCCATGGTGCAGGCAGCTGCGCTTCCCGAAGCACTCTTTACCGTCTGGTACAACATCTTCCAGCGATGCCGTCTCTCAGCGGGTGAGATGCTGCTCGTTCACGGCGGAACGAGCGGAATCGGAGTGATCGCCATTCAGATGGCGCGCGCCATCGGTGCGCGTGTCTTCGCGACGGCGGGAACTGCTGAGAAGTGCGGCGTGTGCCTCAGGCTCGGCGCCGAAGTCGCGATCGATTACACGGCGACCGATTTTGCGACCGTCGTGCTGGAGCGGACGAGCGGACGCGGCGTCGACGTGATCATGGACATGGTTGGCGGCGATTACATCGAGCGCAATCTTCGCGCGCTGGCTACGGAAGGCAGGCTCGTCAATATCGCGTACATGTCGGGCAGCCGCGTCACGGTGGACTTCAGTCCCGTGATGCAAAAGCGACTCACGATCACGGGCTCAACCATGCGTCGCCTGCCGCCACAGGAAAAGGCGGTGATTGCGCAGGAGTTGATGCTACGCGTTTGGCCGCTGCTCGAGCGCGGTCTCATCCTTCCAGTGATAGACTCGACTTACACTCTTGCACACGCAGCGGACGCTCACCGTCGGATGGAGTCCTCTCACACCGGCAAGATCGTCCTCACCACCTAGACCGCGGCGTCGCACGTCATGTTGCCCCTGATGTCGCGCGCCGTCAGGCGGGCGCTGTAACAGCCTTTGCGCGCATCTCGGGGCCAAGCTCGCCTTCCCATCGCGCCATCACAGCGCTCGCTAGGCAGTTGCCGATAAGATTGACGGTGGTGCGCGCCATGTCCATGAACGCATCAACGCCGAGAATCACGGCCACAGCCTGTAGTGGTAACCCAAAGAGCGTGAGCGCCCCCGACAGGATGACGAGAGACGCGCGCGGAACCGCAGCTACGCCCTTGCTCGTGAGCATGAGTGTCAGCATCATCACGAGCTGCTGACCCAGCGTCATGTGAATCCCGCCGGCCTGAGCAGCGAACACCGACGCCACGGCGAGATACAGCGTGCTTCCATCGAGATTGAACGAATATCCAGTGGGCATCACGAAAGCCACGATACGCTTGGGAACGCCCATCTGCTCCATGCGTTCCATCGCCAACGGCAATGCCGCCTCGGACGACGCCGTGCTGAACGCTATGAGCGCTGGCTGCCGCACCGCTCTTATGAAAGCGCGCAACGGAATCCGCGACAAGATCGCGACGGGTAGCAGCACAACGAGCGCGAACACGATCAGCGCGCCGTAGAGCGTGAGTACCAGCTTGCCCAGTCCTACCAGCACACCGATGCCGCTATGACCAATCGTAACGGCGAGCGCTGCACCGATCCCGATGGGCGCGTATGCCATCACAAGTTCGGTGAACTTGAACATGAGATCGGACAGCGAGGCGCAGAAGTTGAGCATGCGCTGCTTGTTCTCACCTTTCTGCCGCGTGAGGGCGACGGCAAACAGAATCGCGAAGAACACGACCTGCAGAACTTCATTGTGAGCAGCGGCGTCGAAGAAGCTCTGCGGAACCATATGCTCGAGCACGCCACCGAGCGTCACCGGATGCGATGCGAGCTCGGCGCCGGGCGTCGCACTGGCTGCACCGAGTGACACGCCGAGACCGGGCTGGATGATGTTCACGGCGGCGAGGCCGATCACCAGTGCGCCAGTCGTCACCAGCTCGAAGTAGATGAACGACCGGAGCGCCAGCCGCCCTACCTTTTTCATGTCGTCGCCATGGCCGGCGATACCGATTACGAGCGTGCTGAAGATGAGCGGCACGATGAGCGACTTGATCATTCGCAGAAAGATCTGCGACAGAGGATCCAGCTTGACCGCGAACGTCGGGAAGAATATTCCGAGCGCGATGCCGACAAACGCGGCCACGATTATCCACTGTGTCAGCGTGAGACGCCGCAGACCGCGCCTCGGGCGCTCCGCGTGATCGGATTGCACGCTATGCATTGTCGTTCAGCCCTTCACTCCTGTGCCGCAGCCTCGAGTGGCCATAGCCATACGTGAAGTAGAACACGAGGCCAACGGCGAGCCAGATTATGAAACGAATCCACGTGATAGCCGGCAACTGCGTCATCAGGTAGAAGCAGGCCACGATCGAGATCATTGGTGTGATCGGCACCCACGGCACCCGGAATGGCCGCGGTCTGTCGGGATCGGTGCGGCGGAGCACGATCACCCCCGCAGAAACGAGCACGAAGGCGAACAACGTACCGATGTTGGTGAGATCGACGACCTCCGCGATGTTCGCGAACGCGGCGAATCCGGCTACGAAGATGCCGGTGAGGATCGTGCCGACGTACGGAGTCTTGAAGCGAGGATGAACCTTCGCCAGCACTGGCGGAAGCAACCCGTCGCGCGCCATCGAGAAGAAGATGCGCGGTTGTCCAAGCTGGAAGACGAGCAGGACGCTGCCCATCGCTATCACTGCACCGAGTGAGACAATGAAACGCGACGCATTGAGTAGCGCGGGCGGTCCGGCGGCGAACCGTAGAGCGGTGATCATCGGCTCAGCGGTGCCGAGCTGAGCCCACGGAGCCATGCCGGTCATCACAACCGAGATAGCGATGTAGAGCACCGTGGTCACGACCAGGCTCATGATAATGCCGAAAGGCATGTCCTTCCCGGGATTGCGCGTCTCTTCCGCAGCCGTGGACACGGCGTCAAATCCTATGTAACTGAAAAAAATGATTGCGGCTGCCGCACTTATTCCGGCCACCCCGTTCGGTACGAATCCTCCTGTGGCCGGGTTCGTCCAGTTCAACGGGTGGATGAGGAACAGCCCGACAGCGATGAAAAACATGAGGATTCCGATCTTGAGCAGAACCATCGCGTTGTTCGCATCCGCCGATTCCTTGATGCCGATCACAAGGATCACCGTTATCAGTGCGACCACGGCTACTGCGGGGAGATTGATGATCACCGGCAAACCGAACACGTGCGGAGCGGAGGTCCACGCTGACGCTATGTACTGCGTCGTCGCGTCCACGGCGCTTCCGGCGGTGCCAAGCTGAACGGCAGCCATGTGCGCCGACCGGTAATCCGTGGCGAGCCACGAAGGCAGGCTCCATCCGAAATGTCCGATCAACTCACGGAAGTAGCCGGACCAGCCGATCGCGACGCCGATGTTGCCGACTGCATACTCGATGATCAGGTCCCAACCGATTATCCACGCGATGAACTCGCCAAGCGCGGCATAGGCGTACGTGTAGGCCGAGCCCGCAATGGGAACCATTGCCGCGAACTCGGCATAACACAGCGCTGCAAAACCGCAGGCGACCGCGGTCAACAGGAATGAGAAAATGATCGCCGGGCCCGCTCCCGGGCGGAGCGGATCTCCGACAATTGCGGTTCCGGTCGTTACGAATATTCCCGCCCCGATCGTGGCCCCGACACCGAGCGCCGTCAAATGCCACTTGCCCAGCGTGCGTTTGAGCCCGCCGTGTGAAACGACGTCCGCTTCGAAGTCCGAAACGGACTTCCGCGCCATCAGGCCCCGCATCTAAATGAACAACGGTGCGAGGACCAGCGTGATCGTGCTCAACAGTTTGATCAACACGTGCAGCGACGGACCGGCGGTATCCTTGAACGGATCGCCGACAGTGTCACCCACCACCGCGGCCTTGTGCGCATCCGATCGCTTGCCGCCGTAAGCACCGGTCTCGATGTACTTCTTCGCATTGTCCCACGCGCCTCCACCATTGTTCAGGAAGCCTGCCATCAGGATTCCGGCGATGGTTCCGACCATGAGGAACGCGGCCACTGCTTCGGCGCCGAGCCCGAACTGCTTGAATACGAGTCCAACCGCTATCGGGAATACCACCACGAGCGCGCCAGGCGCGATCATGGCCTTGAGTGCGCCGACGGTTACGATATCGACGGCGGTTCCGTAATCAGGGCTCTCTGTGCCCAGCATGATCCCCGGACGTTCGCGGAATTGTCTACGCACTTCGGTGATCACCGACGACGCAGCCTTGCGCACCGCCGTCAACGCGAGCGACGAGAACCAGAATACGAGCATCGCGCCGAGCAGTCCGGCGACAAAGATCTCGGGCTTGGCGAGATCCACGCTGATCGGCGCGCCACGATAATTGCGCACTTCATCCAGGTATGCAGAGAAGAGAAGGAACGCCGCCAGCGCGGCAGATCCGATGGCGTAGCCCTTGGTCAGTGCCTTGGTAGTGTTGCCTACGGAGTCCAGTCTGTCGGTGATGTTGCGGATGGCTTCCGGCTGCTTGGACATCTCGACGATACCACCAGCGTTGTCGGTGATCGGTCCGAACACGTCCATGGCAAGGATGTACCCGGCGGTTCCGAGCATTCCCATGGTGGCGACCGCTGTTCCGAACAATCCGGCGTTCGCCACACCGCTCGACTCGCCAAGGTGATAGCTCGCGATGATCGCAATAGCGATGGTGAAGACCGGGAGCACTGTTGATTCCATGCCCACGGCGAGGCCAGCGATGGTGTTCGTCGCGGGGCCTGTCTGGCTGGCTTCAGCAATTCCCAGCACAGGACGATAGCGGTATTCCGTGTAATACTGCGTGATGAACACGAAGGCGACCGATGTCGCTATCCCGATCAGGCCGCAGATGAAGAAGTGCCACCAGGCGTCCGGCGACGCGACGGGGTTGAGTAGCCAGCGCGTCGCGAAGAAGAATGCGACCGTCACCAGCGACGCGGTCAGGTAGTAACCGCGGTTCAGCGCCTGCATCGGGTCTGCATCCTCGCGTGTGCGGACAGACATCACGCCAACGATCGAGCAGATCAATCCGACCGCGCCAATGACGAGCGGGAACAGGATTCCCGCGATTCCGAACTGTCCATACAGAATGACGCCGAGAATCATCGCGCCGATGTTCTCCGCGGCGATGCTCTCGAACAGATCAGCGCCGCGACCGGCACAGTCACCAACATTGTCGCCGACGAGATCGGCGATCACTGCAGGATTGCGGGGGTCATCTTCGGGAATGCCCGCTTCGACTTTCCCAACGAGGTCGGCGCCCACATCGGCAGCCTTGGTGTAGATACCCCCGCCTAGCTGCGCGAACAACGCGACAAATGAAGCGCCGAAGCCGTATCCGACGATCAGATACGGTATCCGCTGCGCCCAGATTTCAGGGGCGAGCCCGGGCGGGACGAAGTTGTTGATCACCGCGAAAAGTCCGCCGACTCCGGCGAGGCTCATCGAAACCGTGAACAGTCCTGACACCGCGCCTGAACGTAGCGCGGTCTGCAACGCTCCATTGAGCGAGGTCGTCGCCGCGGCCGCTACGCGAATGTTGGCGCGGATCGAAATCCACATCCCCATGTATCCCGCGATGCCGGAGCTGAGCGCACCAAGTAGGAATGACAGAGTGATGTACACGGCCAGAAGCGTAGTGCTGCTGACCGGGTCGGTCGCCATGCCGGTTCTGAACACGCCGTATCCCGCGGCCAGCAGAATCGCAACGACCAGCGCCAGCGCGGCGATTGTCTTGTACTGCCGGGCAAGATACGCCTCCGCGCCCTGCTGGATTGCGTCGGAGATCTTCTGCATATCCGCGTTGCCGCGCCCGCGCGACAGAACCCACCTGGAAAGCCAGATCGCGAACAACAGCGCGAATGCGCTGCAGCCGAGGACGATTGATAGGAGCGACGATTGTGAAACAGTCATGAACGGTCGGTGAAGAGGACGTGAGCGGGAGGATCAGTCAGCGTTGCGCGCAGTGCCACCGGCTGCACCGCGCCACATGAAATACACAGGAATGCCGATGAATACTATCAGCAGTCCGGCCAGCGCCTGCGTGCGGGTCTTGTCGGCGAGCAGGAGTATTATCGCGACACTGAGCGCCAGCAGGATGTACAGCATTGGAAACACAGGATAACCGATCGCGCGATAGGGACGCTCGGCATCCGGCCGCTTGCGCCGCAGGATGAAAAGGCCGGTGGTCGTTGCGGCGTAGAAAAGGAGCTGTGCAAAGATGACGTAGTCGAGCAATTGGTTGTACGTGCCCGTAAGGCAGAGCACGCTCGTCCAGATCGCCTGAATGACGAGGCCGAATGCCGGGACTTCCCGTGCGCTCAGCTTCCCTGCCCTGGCGAAGAAGAGGCCGTCGCGCGCCATTGCCCAGTACACACGTGCACCGGAGAGAATCAGGCCATTGTTGCAACCGAACGTCGAGACGAGTATCGCAGCGGCGACCAGCGTTCCGCCCGCCGCCCCAAAGATCACCTCGGCGGTCGCGGTACCGACCCGGTCCTGCGTCGCGAACTGGATCCCGCGAGAAAGAACCGATGTGCCGTCCACCGTCCCATGCAATGGCAGAACGCTGAGATAGGCGAGGTTAGCGAGTATGTACAACACGGTGACGAGCCCCGCCCCGATCGCGAGTGCGAGCGGCAGGTTGCGCTTGGGATTCTGCACTTCCGCGGCCGCGAACGTGACGTTGTTCCACGAGTCGCTCGAGAAAAGTGAACCGACCATCGCCGCGCCGAACGCGATCACGAACGCGCCGTTCAGATCGACGTGTGGTGCGAAGTTGCCCGTGTCGAAGTTGGCGAGAATGGCCGTAGCGTTGCGCCCGACGGTGAGACCGAGGATCACGAGCAGCGCAAGCACACCGGTCTTGGCGATGGTGAGCGTGGTCTGGACGAGCTTTCCTTCTCGCACACCGCGCAGGTTGATCCAGGTGAGCACCCAGACCGTGACCAGCGCGATGATGCGCTGCGGAGACAACCCGAAGTCCACGGGCTTGCCGCCAAGTGTGAACGAGAAGTGCGGGAACCAGGCGTACAGGTCCGGAGTTACCGCAGGCCAGAGCACGCCGAGAAATTTTCCGAACGCGACAGCTACGGCCGCGACGGTGCCCGTCTGAATGACGATGAAAAGAGTCCAGCCGTAGAGAAAGCCCACGACCGGACCCATCGATTCACGCAGAAAGACGTACTGGCCGCCGGCGCGCGGAAACATTGCGGCCAGCTCGCCATAGGCGAGTGCGCCGAGGAGCGTGATGACGCCAGTGAGCACCCACACCGCGATCAGCCAGAATGGCGTCATCACGGAGCGCGCGATGTCGGCGGAGACTATGAAAATGCCTGACCCGATCATTGTGCCCGCCACGAGCATCGTGGCGTCGGTCAATGTCATGGCCTTGATGAACTTGGACTCGGCCGCAGCGGTGGCCGTATCCGTTCCGTTGCCGGAACGGCTGGACTCGTCAATCACCCATGCTCTCCGGCTCCGGGTCGGCGCACTGCATTTTCGGTTCGCGCAGTGCGGAAAATTCGCGTGAATGTAACGCCGGGCTCCGGAACAGGCTAGACTCGCGAGTCGTTGCAGCTGTTGCAGTTACGCACGAGCGGGACGCGCTTTATTCAATGAAGTACTCTGCGACTCGAAGAGGCGGGCCGGCACGACTCAGAAGAGGACCTGAATGTCCACGGTATCGCGCCGGGAGCGGCCGTCGGCATGAACCGCCGGACGGAATCTGAGAGCAAGCAGAGTCTCCCGCACCCGGTCATTGTACGCGCGGTCCGGGGTGGGCGTGAACCGCAGCAGCGTTGCCTTGCCGGTCGAATCGACGTCGAACCAGGCTGTGAGTCTGAAGCCCTTCACGCTTGCCGGGGTTGGAAGAGGCGGCAGCACGAACTGCTTGAGTGTGGGCGGATAGTCCCGCGCCGAGCCGCCGCCCGTTCCGGGTGCGACTCCGCTGCCCTTCCCCGTGCCCTCACCGGATCCGGTTCCACCGCCAGAACCGGTCCCTGCGCCTGTGCCCGGGGCGGTTCCGGCTCCTGCCCCCGGGGTGCCCGTCGTGGCCGTGGTAACGGAGGACGCAGGCGGCGCCGGAACGGGTGTGCTGGCCGCAGAAGGGGGACGGACAACAACAGGGGGAACAGGCGGCGTCACGGGCGGAGGCGTTACGGGAGGTAATACCGGCGGTAACGCTGAAGCCGTCGTCGACGGTGCGACCTGGACGAACCGCACTCTCGGAGCGCCACCGTCGCCCGAACCACCGCCTCCCCCGCCAGCGGTGCCGGCACCACCAGCACCATCGCGGTGCGCGTAGCGCACGCCCGAATCGACGAGGGGACCGAAGACGAGCAGCAGCAAAAGCAAATGCGCCAGCAGGGATAGTAACCACCCCTGCCAGCGCGTTTGCTCCCGCCGCGGAATACCGACCGGCGGACGATACACGGAAAGCGTTACTGCGTTGCCTTCGGCGTGACACCGATGACTTTAACGCCCGCGCCGCGCGCGACGTCCATGGCCTGGATGACCTGCTGATACTTGGCCGCCGGATCACCCTTGACGAACATGATCTTCTCGGGACGCGTGTCGAAGGTCTGGTGCAGCATCTGACTCAAGCCATCCGGTCCTGCCGGCACCGGCTGCTTGTTGATCAGGTACGTGCCGTCCTTCTGCACTTCGAGCACTATCTGATCCGTGTTCGGTGATGCAACGGGTGAGGGAGTGGGATCGGGAAGCTGAACGTCAATCGCCTTCCGCGCCGTCGGCACGATCACCATGAAGATGATGAGGAGCACGAGCAGCACGTCGATCATTGGCGTGAGGTTCGGCTCCGACGTGAAGCCGCGATTACTTCCAGTTGACATAGCCATTACTGCGGCCCTCCGGCAGGAGCCTTGCCATTGTCGGCGCTCGTAGCTTCGATGTTATCGCTCGCGATCGTCGATTTGGTGCCTGGCGTCTGGTCTGTCACCATTGCCGTCATGCGAACACCACTCTTGGCCGCGATATCGAGCGCGTCCAGAATCTTGCCGTAGTCGAGATTCTTGTCAGCCTTCACGTACAGGATCTTGTCTGCCGTACGCTTGCTGTAGATGTCGGTCAGCGCCGTAGTGAGACTGCTGTTCTGGATCGCAGTGCGATTCAGGAAGTACTGACCCTGGTTGTCGATACCGAGCAGTTGATCCTGATCCTGCTGCGGGTGCGGTGCGAGGTTCTGACCGGCGGGTGGCTGCGCGTTCACACCCGACACCAGCGTCGGAATGATCACCATGAAGATGATCAGAAGCACGAGCATCACGTCGATCATCGGAGTCACGTTTGGCTCCGCTCGAACGCCGCTGCCTCCTGTTGACATTGCCATTTAAAACCCTTCCTCCTTGAGGCGTAAGGCGCGGATCCATGGCACGGATACATCCGCGCCTTCCGACCTACCTGGCGGGTGCAGGGCGCGGACGGATCCACGCCCTACCCGTATCGTTAATTCGAAATCGGGGCGTTGCCCGCGGTCGCCGTGGTGTTGAACTCACGCGTGAACCGGCTGCGGCCGAACTCGCCGGAGACGTTCTTGATGAGGTAGTCGATCATTTCCTTGGATGTGTACGTCATCTCGGCCGTGAGGTTGTCAACCTTCGTCTGGAAGTAGTTGAACAGCCACACTGCAGGAATGGCGACGAGCAGACCGAGAGCGGTCGTGATGAGTGCCTCGGAGATACCGCCTGAGATCGCGGACAGACCGCCCGATCCGGAAACAGCCATGCCCGTGAAGGCATTGATGATACCCATCGTCGTTCCGAGCAGACCGACGAACGGAGCCGTTGCGCCCACTGTCGCGAGAACGCCAAGTCCGCGCTTGAGGTCGGTGATCGTCATGAGCATCTCGCGCTCGATCGCGCGCTCCGCCGAGTTGATGTCGGCGATCGTGACGGAACCGTCCTGAACGAGTGCGCGGGTTTCCTGAAGTGCGCCAGCGAGAACGCGGGCGACGTGCGACTTCTTGTAGCGATCCGAAAGATTCGCGGCCTCGACGAGGTTGTCTTCCTCGAGAAACTGCGAGAACTCGGGGGCAAACTTGCGCGTTTCGTTCTGTGCCTGCTTGAGCTCCCACCACTTCTTGATCGAGATTGACAGGGTCCACACCGACATGATCGCCAGCGTGTAAACGATGCCGCGAGCGAAGCCGGCCATCTGGCCCCAGAGGTCAATTAGCGAGAGATGCATTGTTCTTTACTCCGTGAATTGGTGGGTGGAACGGTTACTTCGGGCTACTTCGTGATGGAGAACGTGAACGGCTGCTGCACAAGCTGCTTGACCTTTCTGCCACCCACTTCGGCCGGATAGAAGCGCATACGGGGCAGAGCGCTTCGCACGGACGCGGAGAAGAGGTCGTTGGTGGACTTCGTGATCTTCAATGATCCGGGCTCCGCCCTGCCGGTCGTGTCAACGACGAACTCCGCGTCGACCTCGCCTTCGATGGCCGCACTGCGCAACGTTTCCGGATACGATGGTGTGATCGTTCCCGAAGCCATGGCGGCCGGCTTCTCCACCTGATAGGAGAAGTACGTCTGGTTGTCGTTGACCGGCCCAATGCCGCCGGCAACTCCCTTGGAAGTACCGCCCTGGACTCCCTTTCCACTGAAGTCAGCCTCGTTAGTGACTTTCTTGGAAAGATCGATGTCCGGGATCTTTACCGGGACGATCGGCGGCGCCTGGAGCACCTGGAAACCCTTGGGCGGCGGCGGCGCTACCGTCACGTTCTTCGGTGGCGGGGGTGGCTCGTCCTTCTTTGGAGGCGGCTCGTCCTTTTTTACCTGGACGAAGTCGATCTTCTCCGCCTTGGGCTTCTCGTTCCGGATGGCGGCGTTAGCCGTCGCCCAGACCGCGAGCCCGATGATGACCGCGTGAAGCCCGACGCTGAACGCAGTGGTTCCGGGGTTCCGCTTCTTGGTACGCTTGGACTCGATTAGCTGGTTGAACATTGCGGCAGCAAGCTCCTCAGAATGACCTGACAGAAGAATACCTGCGCACTATTAAGCTGGAATGGGGCGAAGATTAAGCTTCAGTTAAATCAGCCGTTCCAGCTCAACGTGAAACCAGATTTTCGTGTCACTCTGCAGTCGTGGGGCCATCCTCGGCTGCCACGCGGTCGGCCGGATCGAGCGGCAGAGTGAGCGTGAACAGCGATCCCTTCCCGAGCCTCGACTGCACGGTGAGCGATCCTCCGTGCGCCTGCGCTATCCACTGACTGATAGCAAGTCCGAGACCGAAACCTCCGCGCTCTGCCGTTCTGGAGCGCGCGCGATCGGCTCTCCAGAAACGCTCGAATACATGCGGCAGATCTGCCGCCGCTATTCCGAGCCCCGTGTCGCGAACCGCGAACGTGACGTTGTCCGGGTGGCGGCCCAAACCAAGGTCGACCCGCCCGCCCCGCGGGGTGTATTTGATCGCGTTGGTGACGAGGTTCAGAAACAGTTGCCGCAATCGAGTGCGATCACCGGAGATGGACACTTCGGCGGTGAACGGAAGGGTCACGCTCACACCGGCACCTTCCCCCAGTATCACCGCGGTCTCGTACACCTCCGCGGTCAGCGCGCTGACGTCTACCCGCTCCCGGTAAAGATCGAACCGGCCTTCATCCGCGCGCGCAAGCGTCAGTAGGCTCTCGACGAGATCGGCCATGCGCGTGGTCTCGTGCAGCGCCTCCTCAAGCGCGACGAGCCGGTCATCGCGCCGCGTGGTGACGCTCATGGCTCGCTCCACGTCCGCCCGCAGCACGGCCAGCGGCGTCTTGAGCTCGTGACTCGCGTCGGCGGTGAAGCGGCGTAGCGCCACGAACGATGTTTCCAGCCGCGCAATCATTGAATTAAGCGTGTTGATGAGCGCAGCCACCTCCGGGCTCGCCTCATCGTCCGACAGACGCCGATGCAGACTTCGACCGTCGGTTATGTCGGCGACGCCGCGTCGCACCTGCTCGATGCGTCGGAAGGTGCCGCCCAGCAGCAGCCACATGCCCCACGACGACAGCGCGATCAGCACGGGCATCACCGCAAACAACGTCGTCTTGAGCTCTGCCGGAATGCTCTCCGCGCCACGCACGCGGACGCCGGCAACAACGCGCGCGAGCCTCGTGCTCGTGTCGGGGATCGCGTGCGCAACGAACAACACGCGATCGCGCCCAACGTTGATCACGCCGGCCGGTCCGTCGTTCGGGAGGTCGGCGATCCCACTCTGAAGCCTCATCCAGTCCGTGTCGGAGAGATCCCGTGTGTCGGACGATGTGAACACCACCTCGGCCTTCCTGCTCACGATAATCAGATAGCCGGGAATAACGTCCAGTCTGTCGGCCAGCTTGCGCGAGACCGCGTCACCGCTCGCCGAGTCGTGTTCGATGATGGGCTCGCGTGCGCGCGCCGCCTGGTCAACTATACGGAGAGCGAGATCGGCGTCAGCTAAAGCTTCGCGGCCGATCGCGCTGTATCCGCCGGCCGTTCGTGACGCCGATACCGCAAAACCCAGTGCTGCGCCCGTTACCGCCATCGCGCCCGCGAAAGCGAACGTGAGCTTGAGCCGTGCAGCAATCATCCGCGCACAACGTACCCGACGCCACGCACCGTGGAGATGAGCTTCCGATCATGCTCCGCGTCAATCTTCTTCCGCAGATGATTGATGACGACGTCCACGATGTTCGTGCCGGGGTCGAAGTGGTAGCCCCAGGCGTACTCGGTGATCAGTGTGCGGCTCATTACGCGCCCCTGATGGCGCATGAGATATTCGAGAACCGTGTACTCCTTGGGCGTGAGCTCAACGAGATGCGCGCCCCGTCTCACTTCCCGAGTATCAATGTCCAGCGTGAGGTCCGATACCTGAATGAGCGGCGACGCCATCGCACGCGGACGCCTCGCAAGCGCCTCGACGCGCGCGAGCACTTCCTCGAATGCGAAGGGCTTTGTCACATAGTCGTCCGCGCCGGCGCGCAGCGTTTCGACTTTCGCATCCACTGCGTCCTGCGCAGTGAGCACGAGAACTGGGCGCTGAAAATGCCGCGCGCGGAGATCGTGCAGCACGTCCATACCGGACTTGCCCGGAAGCCGCATGTCCAGGATCACGAGATCGTAATCGCCAGACGTGGCGAGCGCCTCACCTTCATTGCCCGTCTCGGCGAGATCCACGGTCCAGCGCTGCTCCTCCAGTCCCCGCTTGACGAACTGACCCACGGTCGGATCGTCCTCTATCACGAGGATCTTCATCCCTCCGGCCGCACCCGCGCGAGCTTGCGCTTCCGCGGACGTCGGAATCCGTACTCGCGCATCTTCCGGTACAGCGTCTTGGTCGAGATGCCCAGCGCCTCAGCGGCGCGCCCCTGGTGCCAATGGAATCGAACCAGCATCGCTTCAATATGCAGCTTTTCCAGATCGGAGAGCGGCGCCCCTCTTCCCTCGACTCCGACCGCGCCGGTCGCAAGCAGCAGCCGCAGATCTCCTGCCGCGATGTTCTCCCGAACGGCTAGCAGTGCGGAGCGCGCTAGAACAATCGCCAGCTCCCGAACGTTTCCGGGCCAGGTGTACCCCGCCAGAACTTCGATCGCCTCCGGAGCAATCGAATGTGGCGGTCCGGCCTGGCCGGCGAGCAGTTCCGCCGCAAGCGTGGGAAGATCTTCCCGCCTCGAGCGCAGTGGTGGCAGCGAGATGTGCTCCGCTCCAACGACGTCGCCCAGCCTCGTTGCTTCCACGTTGTCGCCCACGCAGATGATGAGCCTGCTCGTGACAGAAATCGAAACGCTGCCACCGATCCGCTTGAACGAGCCAGTCGCCAGCACTTCCCTTACCGTGGACAGAGCCTCGTCATCGAGCGCGCTCGCGTCAATCACGGTGGTACCGCGATCCGCGGCAAGCAGGGCTCCGGTCGGCACTGCCGCGCCGGCTGCAACGCCCTGCCGCCCGAGCAGCACGGCTGGCCCGACGAGGTTGCCACTCGCCTGCGTCACTTCGACGATGGCATCCGGTACGAGGCCCGAAAGGAAATGAAGGTGTCTGGCGAGATGACTCTTGCCGGAACCGCGCTCGCCCTGAATGATCACCGGCTTCGTGGAGCGGGCGATCTCGGGAAGGCGCGCGATTACGTCGCGCATGAGAGGATTGCGGCTGGTAATGGAAGTGGGGAGAGTTCGCGCACGTGAGCGCAGCATCACGTTTGCCTTCCCGAGCTCTCGCCTTTCCCACGCACGCCGCACCATCACATCTATCTCGGCCATTCTGTACGGCTTGGAGATGTAATCGTATGCACCGAGCTTGATGGCCGTGATCGCGGTGTCAATCGTGCCGTTACCGGTAATGATGATCACTTCAGGAGGCGCAGGCTCGTTCTGCAGATGACGGAGCACTTCGAGTCCGTCCATCTGCGGCATGACGATGTCAATCAAGGCAACATCGTAGGGCACCGCGTGAAGCTCGGTGAGCGCGGCGCGTCCGTCGCGACACATCTTGACCGTGTAGCCGCGGCCACGCAGAAAGTGCTCGAGAATCGCTCCGAGATGCTCCTCGTCTTCAGCGATGAGCACACGAATGGGTGCAACCTGATCCGAGCTCATGACTCCTCCACCGGAAACAGAATCGTGAAGCGGGTGCCCTTGCCGGGCTCGCTCGCCACCTCGATGCGGCCGCCGTGATCAGCGATGATACCATGGCATATCGCAAGCCCGAGCCCAGTACCGCGACCCGGCTCCTTCGTCGTGTAGAAAGGTTCGAAGATCCGCGCGACTTCATTCCGCGTCATCCCCGACCCCTCGTCGGCGACTTCGATCACGACTCCACGCGTTCCGCGCGTCGCCGCCCTGGTTCGCACCGTGACTTTTCCGTACTGCGGCATCGCGTCAGCTGCGTTCATGAGCAGCGCGATCATCACCTGGATGAGCTGTTCGGAACTCGCGTACACGTCGGGAAGCTCGTTCGACAGCTCGGCATGTACCGTCAGCTGCTTGAACCGCGCGTGGTGCTTCAGCAGAAACAGCGCGCGCTCGACGACCGTATTTACCTGCAGCAACGTCCGTTCCTGCGCGCGCGGACGGCTGAAGTCGAGGAGTCCGTCGATGATCCGCTTGCACCGCTGAACCTCGCTCTCGATGATCTTCAGATAGTCCGGATCGCCCTCAGCCACCGCCGAGTCCATCGCCATCGTTTCGGCGCACGCGGCGATCGTTGCGAGCGGGTTGTTTATCTCATGCATGATTCCGGCAGCCAGACGGCCGATCGCCGCGAGCTTTTCGCTTTGCGCAACGGCCTCTCGCGCCTCCACCCAGTCCGTGATGTCCTCGCCGATTGTGATTATATGCGTTACTTCGGCGAACTCGTCCCGAATCGGAATCTTGGACAGCCTGTACGTTCGAAGCGCACCGCTTGCACTCGACTCGGTCTGGAACTGCTGCGTCTTTCCCGTACGAAACACTTCTTCGAATTCGCGGCGCACAACCTCTTCGGGCTGACGATGCAGAATCTCGAAGATGGTTCGCCCGATCGCCTCCTCGCGTGACACGCCCTGCATTCCGGTTTCGCGCTTTCGATTCCAGACAGTGATGCGGAAATCCCGGTCGATCACGTACAGGCCGAGTGGAAGGAGATCGAGCACGGTTTCGGTGAAGCGCTTCTGCTCCTGCACCTCACGCATGCGGATCTGCAGATCACTCTCGAGTCTGCGCGACCGCTCGGAGTTGGCGACGAAGGCGGCCATCAGTGCAGCAAGAGCCTCCACGAACCGGGCAGCTTCGCTGCCTTCCTCTCCGCCAACCCTTGCCACCACCGCGCCCACTCGCCGCGGACCGAATCTCATCTCCCGCGCTAGAAACCCCGGGTGGCCATCCAGCGCAGCCTCAAGCTCGGCCGTCGAAGAGTCGTCAACCCCCGCAGCCCAGCTTCGAACAAGCGCTCCATTAACGAGGAGCCAGACAGCCAGCTCCGTACCGCCGATCGCCAGATGGGCCCGCTCGACAACGTCCTGAGCCACGAGCTCCGTCGGACGTGCATCGGTCAGCCGGACCGCTATCTCGGCGAGAGCGGCCATCAGCGGCCCGGCAACTGTTTCCTCTAATAGCCCTGTGGGGAGCGGTGCCGGGCCAGTCGTGCGGTCGGAGGTCATCTGCAACTCAGTTTCTCGGCGTCGTAAGCGGGTTCGGTGGTAGGACAGTATGACCGAACGTTTGGTAACGGGTCTGCCGGTATGGGACCGACGAACATACGCAAAAATGCCGGATTGACATCCTTCAGCCGCACCGCAGGTCAGTTTGGCCGGTACGGTCTGGTATCCCGGTTGCGATAGGCTTTCACGCCGCAAGGCATACATCAAACACTTTTTCGCGAGGGCTGGACGATGCTGTTCGAATCTTCTCTATCACCACTTCCAATGTTTGGCCTGCGCCGCGACATGAACCGGCTACTCGACGACATGATCACGCGCGGCGCACCGAACTCCGCCTGGGCTCCTCCCGTCGACGTATGCGAGGACGGAAACGGGATCGCCATCTCCCTTGAGCTGGCGGGCGTGGAGCCAGGCGACGTCGAGGTTACGAGTGACAACGGCCTGCTCACGATCAAGGGAATCAAGTCGGCGGACCGCAAGGAAGGGGACGAATACACACAGTGGCATCTCGTAGAACGCAGCTACGGAACGTTCATGCGCTCGTTTCGGTTACCCAAGGGCATCGACGACGGCAAGATCGCCGCGAGCTACGACCACGGGGTGCTGACTATCCACGTGCCCAAGACCGCGCTGCCACAGCCGAAGAAAATCTCCATCGACACTACAACCAGTCGCAACGGTCGCGTCGAGAACGGCTCGTCGGGCTCGCAGGCCAAGGTTGGTGCATAGGGTCCGTATTTCTGAAGCTGGTCCCTGACGAACGTCAAAGCGCCGCGAAGTATTCGCGGCGCTTTGCTGCGTGGAGCTCGTGCAGCTGCGCTTGCAGCCGAATTGCTGGATCAGCTCGCGTCGAACACCGCCTGAAGCTGCGCGACAGCCCATTCCAGGTCCTCTCGCGACGTCACGAGCGGTGGGGAGAGTCGAATCACGTGGTCGTGAGTCTCCTTGCACAGCATCCCTCGACGCATGAGTGCTTCGCAGTATTCGCGCGCCGGAACGTGCAGCTCAATACCGACCATGAGGCCGCGCCCGCGGACAGACTTGATGTCGTGGTGCCGGATCGCCGCCACCGCCGACTTGAACCACGCACCAAGCGCGGCGGAGCGTTCGACGAGCCTTTCTTCGGTGAGGACCCTGAGCGCTGTTCGCGCGACCGCACAGCCCAGCGG
>JALYYT010000196.1 GCA_030946285.1 Gemmatimonadota bacterium | reverse complement strand
GCACGAGACAGGTCACATGTGGTTCCCGATGATGGTCGGCTCCAACGAAGCGCGCTATTCGTGGATGGACGAAGGTCTCACACAGTACGACGAGGCGCAGGGCCTTCGACCATTGTACGGAGAGCCGCGCAAGGGTGGGCGCCCCGCCGACACCGAGCAGGGACAGCGACTCCTGTACACGCGCCTCGCGGCAGCGGGCGGTGATCTGCCGCTCATGACACGCGGCGATCTCTTCCCCGCGGAGACGTACAACATTCTCGTGTACGACAAGACCGCGCAGGTTCTGGCAGCTTTGCGTGGATTGGTTGGCGAGCCGGTATTTCACGACGCGTTTCGCAAGTACGGTGAGCAGTGGGTGAATCGTCATCCATACCCGGAAGATTTCTTCAACGCGATGGACCACGGCACCGGACAGAACCTGAACTGGTTCTGGAGCACATGGTTCTACAACGCATGGCCGCTGGATCAGGCGATCGGCAGCGTCGTCACCAGCGACGCCTCGACCGACATCACTATCGAGGACCGCGGACTCGCACCAATGCCGGTGTATCTCGCCGTCACACGCGCCGACGGCAGTGTTCAGCGAATCGAAGTTCCTTTCACCACGTGGCTGAACGGATCCCGCACTCATGTCGAACGCGTTGCAGCTTCACCAGCGATCGTGAAAGTTGAAATCGATCCCGACGGTCTGTTCCCCGACATCAACCGCGCCAACCAGGTGTGGATGAAGGACAAGTAGTCCGCCCATCATCTCCGTGTCGTCATCCTCGCCAAAGGCGTGGATCCACGGCGCGCCATTCGAATGTTGACCGTCACGTAGCAGGAGTAGTAGTGGGGCGCGGACACTCCCGCGCCCTGCTCGTCATCACCTCTCCCTACGGCTCGTTCGGCACCAGCGGCTTCTCCCTCTTCCCCCACATCGGCGACGGCGGTTCATGCGTCGCGCGATCCACCGGATACTCCGCCAGCTGCCTCATCGCGATCGCGACCGCCTGCTCGAGTTGCGCATCGTGACCGTCTGCCATCTCCCTAGGCCAGTCTTCGACTTCGACATCAGGCGCAATTCCCTCGTTCTCCACAGCCCACTTCTGACCGTCACGCTGGAAGAATCCTCCACGCGGCGCGTACATAATCCCGCCATCAACGAATAGCGGCGTGTCCCAGATTCCAACGAGGCCGCCCCATGTGCGCTTGCCCACAAGCGTGCCCACGTTGCGCGCCTTGAACATGTACGGCATGAGATCTCCACCCGAGCCGGACATCTCGTTGATGATCATCACCTTCGGCCCCCAGATACCAGCGGCCGGACTCGTGAACGGATAACGCGAGCCAACAGGATTGTTGAAGTACCCGTCGAACTTGCGCTGCAGCATGTCAATGATGTAGTCGGCCGCCGAGCCACCGCCGTTGTAACGCTCATCGATGACCGCACCCTTCCGGTCCTGTTGCGCGAAATAGTAGCGATTGAAACTGGTGTAACCGCCTTCGCCCGTATTCGGCAGATGAACGTAGGCCAGCTGCCCGCGCGACAGCGAATCCACCACATGGCGATTGTGCTCGACCCACGCCCGCGCACGAAGTCCCGCATCGTTGGCTATCGGAATCACCGTAACGCGACGTGCGCTCGTCCCCGACGGGCTGGAGCTTACCGTGACCTCGGTCTGACGTGACGCGGTTCCGTCGAACGCGCGATAGATGCTTTCCGGAGCGCGCACCGGAATCCCGTTCACCGCGATGATATAATCGCCGACATGCACGTCCACTCCTGGCGCAGTGAGCGGTGCTCTCAGCTCCGGGTTCCAGCTGTCCGTCCCGTAGATCTTCGTGATCCTGTAAGAGCCGTTCTCGACTGCGAAGTCCGCGCCGAGCAGGCCAACCGTTGTTTTCGGAACTTCAGGCATGTCGCCGCCACGCACGAACGAGTGGCCGATCGCGATCTCGGAGCCCATCATGTCCAGCAGATAGTTCAAATCTGCACGATGCATCACGTACGGAAGCAGCTGTCCGTACATCTCCTTTATCTTCGGCCAGTCGGTACCCTGAAGGTTCTTCACATAGATGTAGTCGCGCTGATTCCGCCAGCCTTCGTTGAATATCTGCCGGAACTCGGCTTTCGGATCTACAAGCATGCTCAGTTGCGCATTGAGCTTGCCTTTTCCTCCGGTCGGCCCGGTCGCCGACGTCGCGTCCACCAGGAACAGGTTGCCCGTCGGGCCAGGAGTGCGGTACAACATCTTCTTTCCATCTGCGCTCACGAAATACTGCGCGACATTCTGCACGAATTCCGTCGCCTTTCGGTCCTTGAGCTGGTAACGGTGCAGTGCTTCACCAAAAGCCGGGTTGTCCTCCGTTCCCGTCTTCGGAACATTCTCCATGAAGAACACGGTCCCCGCTGTTCCCGCGCGCAGCTCCCCGTATCCCCTCGGCGCAATTCCGGATACAGCAACGACACGCTGCTGCAGTCCGGCGAAATCGATCTCCACGTTTCGTCGCGTAGCGAGCATCGCCTTCAGTGAGTCGGACATCGGCGCATTCGCCTTCGTGGTGTCCGTGACGGCGGTAGTCGTGTCAGGCCTGCGTGCACGCGGCGGCCGTGGCGGCATACCCGGAACCGGCGGCTCCGCGATCCCCGCATCCTCGTCGCTTTCCGGAAGCAGCGGCGACGGATCGCCCTTTTTCAGTACGGCCAGATACAGCGCGTCCGTCTCCGCATGCCCGTAACTCGACATGTCCAGCCATCCCGAACCAAGTGCGAAATCCGTTGACGCGAAGAACCAGAGATACTTCCCGCTTGCATCCCACGCCGGCCACGTCGCATCGGCGAGTCCATCCGTCAACTGATGCGTCGCACCGGTCGTGACATCATATACGAAGATCGCGCGATACAGTGACGGAAGCCGCTTCACGTACGCTATCCATCGCGAGTCCGGACTCCACGTGGGATTGAGCGACCGGTCCGGTACCATGAACTCGTCACCACCGAAATCCGTTGCCTTCCCGCTGGCTACATCCACCACCCAGAGTCGAAGATTTGTATCCTGGAATAGTATGCGCTTTCCATCAGGCGACCAGGACGGTGTGTAATAGTGCGTGGGATGCGGCAACGAAATGGAGCGCGCAGCTGTCGCGCCATCGGCCGATGCGATCACCAGCTGATACTCGCCCGATTTGTCACTGAAGTACGAGACGTACTTGCCGTCCGGCGACCACGCCGGATCACGCTCGGCGGATCCACTCGACTGCGTGATGTTACGAACATCACCCTTCTCCGCCGGCACCGTGAAGATCTCCCCACGTGCCTCGATCGCGGCACGCTTTCCCGTTGGCGAAAGCGCGATACTCGTGATGTTATGAGATACGTCCTTCCACTGCGGCATCATCCAGGGGAAGTCACCGGTGACTGTGATGTTCACCACGTGCTCCCTGTCCGTCGACGGATCCAGCTCGTGCACGTATCCACCCTGCTCGAACACGATCGCGTTGGCTCCCGCGTCCAGCGTCTTCACGTCGAAGTTCGAGAAGTTCGTCACCTGCTTGAGCTGCTTCGACGACATGTCGTAGGACCACACGTTCGATACGGCATCACGATCGGACAGGAAGTACACCATGTGGTTGTTCGTCCACACAGGATACATCTCCTTGGAGTTCGGCCTCGGTATCGTGTCAACCGCGAGTGTCTTGCTGTCGAGTATCCATATCGGGCGGTTCTGCCCGCCGCGATAGTTTCGGCGCTCCTCGTCCCACGAGTCATTCAGGCGATACGCGATGTGCATCCCGTCGGGCGAGATCTTTCCCTGATACGCCCTGTTCATCGGCATCGCGGTCGACACTCCGCCTTCTACCGGTACCGTGTACCACCGTGCCTGCGGCGATGGAAGATTGGACGAACGAATGGACGAGAACACGACGCTCTTCCCGTCTGGTGTCCACCCCTGCACCAGGTCCGGCGCGGGATGCCAGGTGAGTCTTCGCGGCTCTCCCCCGGCTGCCGGCACCACGTACACGTCCATGTTGCCGCCGTATTCTCCGCTGAAAGCGACCCACCGACCGTCAGGCGAGAAGTGCGGATTGCCGGCCAGTCCCTGGAAACTCGTAAGTCGAGTCGCCGATCCACCACCGCGAGCCACAGTCCAGATATTGTTCGCGTATGCGAACGCTATCTGCGTCGCACTGACTGTCGGGGAGCGCAGCATGCGCGTTTGTGCCTGCGCAGCCGAGGGGAGCACGCAGACCGCTATGGCAAGACTTGATACAGATAAGATGGTGCGACGCATCGTGGCGGAGGCGAGTTTGTGAGCGTGTGCTCGGTATTCGCATTGCGCGGATGACCGGGATCAAGCTGAAAGCTGCACGCCGGTCTGACTACCCGCTAGAAGTCGCCCTCCGTATCACGCAGAGAAGTTCATTCCCGCCTTGACCTTGTACCCGCTCGGCACTTCGAACAGCGAGGCGGGCTGCGCGCCCTGCTTCACGCTCGTGATGTCTATAGAATGAACCTTGGTGTGAGCGACTCCCTTGTCGTCCACCGATGTCTCATTCACTATCGTGCGAAGCGGCGTACCCGCTAACGCCTGTGCGCGAACCGCGGCTTCCTTCTGCACGAAATCCCGGTCTGTCTGGGCCATCGCGCTTCCCGTGTGTTCGATCAGCACCAGCAGCGGGTTGTCACCGAGCTCCAGCCCCGGACTTACCCAGTAATCCGTGATTATGGTGTGATGCTCGGTTCCAGCGTCGAACCCCATCGCCACGATCCGGATGTCGAATCGCTCTGTGAGCCGGATCTGCTCCGTGGAGTAGCCCAGCAGCTTCTGGCCCGTCCCGACACGCTCCGACGAAATCCTGCTGTTCAATACCCTGAACTTCACGATGGGCGACACCATGCGCAGCGAGGTGCCGATTATTCGCTCGAACGTCGGCGAGCTGATCTCGTCGATCTCGCGACGATCCGGGTGTACCGACAACATCTTCGTCCCGCCGTCGGTCAGCAGCATGTACTCGCCATTTTTCTTGTCAGCGATGTCTATGCGCGTTCGATCGCCGTGCACGCGCACCGTTCCAATGGTGGGCGAGCCTTTGTCTTCAGCCGCCGTGAACGTATACATGTAATCAGAACCGGCAAACAGAGCATCCATACATCGTGGAGCATCTACTGATCCTGTGCCACTCGGCGCGCCGCTCGGTGTGCCGCTCGGTGTGCCGCTCGGTGTGCCGCTCAGCGCGACACTCAGGAAGGCTGCAATCTGGAATATCATCTCTGCCTCACATGCTCATTGATGTGGCCGGCTTTCAACGTGTCGTTCGACACCCGTGAGATCAGTCACTGGAACCCACTCCATGGTTCACTTTAGCGCTTATCACCCCGTGACGGGCACGCTCCATGCAGCTTCTCCCTTTCTGTAGTCAAGGTTCCAACAGGAGGAACTATCATGAAAGACAGCGACAGGAACGAGTCGAGCGACCGTTCCAGCAAGAAGAATCCGAAGCCGGCGCCCGAGGCGGCACCCCCGAACCCGCCGCGCACCACGAAGCATGGGTTGACCTCACCCAAGTTCGGCTCCGCCGGTAGCGGTGGCGCGGAGCTCGAGCCGGGACCCGAGCGCGACTGACACCCTGTAAGCTCCAAATCACTCTCCAGAGAGCACCGGCGACCCCGGTGCTCTTCATGTTTTTGCCGGTTCGTCACATGCCTCGATCACAATCCCGATTCCCGAGCGTATTCTTCATGTAGCGACTGTTCCGTCGCGCACGAAAGGCGCCGCCTGGCGCAAATGACACCGCAGGAGATTCCGGAATGACCACCGCAACCAGGACCGGCACCAGCGCCAGTGCCAGCGCCAGTGCCAGCGCCAGCACGTCCCAGGAGCCACATCTCGCCTCGCCCGACATCAACCCGTCGTTCACCAAGGGAATATTCCTCGGCGAGATTCGCGAAGATCTGGTTTTTCCCTTTCCGGTCATGTCCCCGGAAGAGAGCGAATCACTCCGGATGATCCTTGACGCGTTCCAATCCTTCGCCGCCACCACCATCGACTCGGCGAAGATGGACCACGACGGAAAGTTCCCCGACGAGGTACGCTATGGATTGCACGAGCTTGGCCTCATGGGTCTCAACATTCCGGAGGCTTACGGCGGCTTCGGCGCATCCGCAAAGGTTTTCAACCGGGTGTTCGGCGAGATCGGAGGCACCGACCCTGCGCTGACGGTCTACTTCGGCGCACACGAATCCATCGGTTGCAAGGGAATCACGCTTTTCGGAACGGACGAACAGAAGAGCAAGTGGCTTCCCGGATGCGCCAGCGGTGACATCATAGCAGCCTTCTGCCTCACCGAGCCCGGCTCCGGGTCCGATGCCCAGGCAATGCAATCAACGGCAACCCCCTCCGACGATGGTACGCATTACATCCTCGACGGCCGAAAGATCTGGATATCGAACGCTGGCTACGCGGGTCTCTTCACAGTGTTCGCGAAGGTTCCCGTCACCATCGATGGCAAGCTCAAACAGCGCGTCACCGCTTTCATCGTTGACGCGAAGAGCGATGGAATCTCGCTCGGCCAACCCGAACAGAAGATGGGCATCAAGGCGTCGGACACTCGCACCGTCACTTTCGAAAAGGTCGTCGTGCCCGCAGAAAACGTGCTCGGAGAAGTGGGCCAGGGTTTCAAGATCGCGCTCGAGATACTCAACTCCGGAAGACTCGGACTCGCAGCCGGATCATCACGCGGTGCGCGTCGCATTCTCGCGGAAGCTGCGAAGTACGCCAACCAGCGCGAACAGTTCGGCCGATCCATCGGTTCGTTCGAGATGATCCAGCGCAAGTTCGCGCAGGCCGCCGCAGAAATTTACGCCGCGGATTCAGCCGTGATGCTGACGTCGGAGATGATGGACCGCGGACATATCGACTACTCGCTCGAGACCGCAGCGTGCAAGGTCTTTGCGTCCGAGCTCGCCGTGCACGCCGCGAGCGAGGCGATGCAGATCGCCGGTGGAATCGGTTACTCCAAGGAGTTTCCGTACGAGCGCGCCATGCGCGACTCGCGCATCAACATGATCTTCGAAGGCACCAACGAAATACTTCGTGCACTCATCGCGTTGAGCGGACTGCAGCAACCCGGTGAGCGCCTCAAGGCACTCGGCTCCGCATTCAAGGATCCGCTTCATTCCGTCGGCGAGATCAGCTCGTACATCGCGGGCAGAGCGAAGCGCGCGCTCAAGAAGCCCGAATTCACCAAGGTGCATCCGTCACTGTCGAAGGAAGCGGACCGGGTGGCTACGCTCATCCACAGTCTCGCAATGGCTGTAGAAAGCGCGCTTTTGAAACACGGCAAGAAGATCATGGAGCGCCAGTTCGTGCAGGAGCGAATGGCCGACGCGGCAATCGGCATCTACATGAGTACCGCCGTCCTGTCCCGAACCACATGGGAGATCGAACGCGCAGGCGGCGTCGATGCAATCAAGCCGGAAATGGATTGCGCGCGGCTTTTCCTGGCCGATCGCTATCGTCAGGTACGCCGGTCCATTCGGCGTATCTCGCGAAATCAGGACGAACGGATGAGAGCGATCGCTGAACGTGTTCTCGAAACCGGCGATCCCGCTCCCCTCGGCCCAACGGATCACATGTGATCATTGCCTACGTTTGACAGAATCTCCCCTGTGGCTTGAAACGTGCCTTTTTCATGGATTCAGGTTCACGCAAATCGCAGGGGAATTTTCATGACGACGGATTTGACGACTACGGGCGAAGTCTCGAGAGACAACGCTGTAACAACTCTGCTGAAAGGCGCGATCGCCGGAGTGGCGGCCACGTGGCTGATGGGCAAGGCCACGGAGTTCATGTACGAGCATGAAGACCAACTGGCGCGCGACCAGGAGGACAAGGCGAGGGGCGACCAGACTGCCTACGAGGTCGCCGCCGACAAAGCTGCCGGCGCGATCGGTATATCCCTCTCGAAAGAGGAGCGTAAGAAGAGCGCCGGCGCCATTCACTGGGCTCTTGGCGCCACAGCCGGAATGACCTACGCAACCATCAAGAGTGACCACGCCAGGCTCTCGACGCTGGCCGGAATCGGTTTCGGCACCGTCTTCTGGGCCGTCATGGACGAAACACTGACGCCGGCACTCGGTCTCTCCCCCGGCCCCAAGGCGTTCCCGCTGGAGACTCACGCTCGGGGACTCGCCGGTCACGCGGTACTCGGCGCCGCCCTCGACGCTTCGCTCGCCGTGGTGGATCGGATCATCTGACTTTCCGGCTCGATGTTTGACGGAGACCTTGTCGTCATTGCATCGCCTCCGGCCGGCACCACTCGCAGCCCCTAGATTCACGCGCAATGGCGTCTGAAGAACGAGATCCCCCGCGCGAGCTGACCGCACAGGACGTCGCACATCATTACGGTGATGTACTCGCCCTCGATCACGTGAGTCTCTCTGTAGCAGAGGGTGCAACAGTCGCACTCGTCGGGGAAAGCGGGTCCGGAAAAACCACGCTGCTTCGCTGTTTCAATCGAATGGTGGATCCTGATTCCGGCACGATTACCGTGGGCGGCACTGACGTACGATCCCAGTCTGTCGTGTCACTTCGGAGACGCATGGGCTACGTCCCGCAGAACGGTGGTCTGCTTCCTCACTGGAACGTCCTGAGGAATGTGTCGCTGGTTCCGCACATGCTCGGCGCCCCCGATCCCGACATCGCGGCTGCGGAAGCGCTCGAAGTAGTCGGAATGCCAGCCGGTTCCTACGGCGCACGCTTCCCTCACGAACTCTCTGGTGGACAGAAACAACGCGTCGCGCTGGCGCGCGCACTGGCCGCGCATCCGGGGGTGATTCTGCTGGATGAGCCATTCGGTGCGCTGGATGCAATAACCCGATCAGAGCTTCACGAAGTATTCGAGGAAGCACGCAGGGAATTCCCGGTGACGATGCTTCTCGTCACGCACGATCTGGCCGAAGCAGCGCGACTGGCCGACGAGATCGCGGTGATGCGCGCTGGTCGAATCGAGCAGCGCGCCTCCTTCGACATCATGCGCTCCGCACCTGCAACTCCATACGTCGCGTCTCTAGTACAACGCTCGCTCGCCTCGGCGACCAGCCTGGTCGAGTCGTGAATTTTCGACGCGCGGTTGGCGCTTTCACGTTGCTTATTGCGTGCGCACACGTCGCGGTTTCGCAGTCGATCCGTGTTCCACAACAATCCCGCTTTTCCGTCGTCGTCGCTTCCAAGCCTTTTGGCGAGTCATATCTGTTGTGCGAAATGTTCGCCCGGTTGCTCGAGGCACACGGGATAGCGGTCGTACGGCGCCCCGGACTCGGTGCCACGGAAGTCGCGTTCGGCGCACTTCAGCGCAATGCCGTTGACGTGTATCCCGAATACACCGGAACCGGACTGGTTGCGATCCTGCACGACTCGCTTCCCGATTCCGTGGCACGTGATCCTCGCGCGGTCTACGATCATGTCGCCGATGCCTTCGCCAGGCAGTACGGCGTCCGCTGGCTTCCGCCACTTGGATTTCAGAATACCTACGCGATTTCAGTTCGGCGGTCCACCGCCGAGAAATACCATATCCGAACGCTCACTGACCTGTCCCGCGAAAGTGGTCACCTCGTCGCAGGCTTCACCCCGGATTTCATCGGCCGAGCTGATGGATTGCCCGGACTGACGCGCGAATACGGCTTTCACCTTCGCGACGTCCGACCACTCGCTCCCGCAGTGAAGTACCAGGCGCTGGCATCTTCGGCGGTCGATGTCGTGGATGGTTATTCGACCGACGGACTGCTCGCGAAGTATGATCTCGTTACGCTTGTTGACGATCACCATTTCTTTCCGCCCTACGAGGCCGCCGCGCTGGTGAGTCCGCGCGTTGCGAGCGAGCGGGAGGATGTGGTCGGCGTGCTGGCACTTCTCAGTGGCCGTCTCGATGAAGCGCGAATGCGTGCGCTCAACCAGCGTGTCGAGGTAGGCCGTGAAGACGTTCGCGTGGTTGCTTCCGATGCGCTCACCGCGCTTGGACTGCTTGGTTCGAGTGAAGCGTCTGCCCGAACAGAATCGAGCATCTCGCGCGAGAGCTTCGCCAGCTACATGTGGCAACACCGATCGTCCATCGGTCAGTTGACGCTCAGACATCTTTATCTGGTAGCCATTGCTCTGGGTGCGGCAGTACTCGTAGCACTTCCGCTCGGACTCGCGCTCGAACGATCGCGGGTCGTTGCCGAGCCTGTCGTGCGGCTGCTCGGGATGATTCAGACAATTCCGAGCATCGCGGTGCTAGCTTTCATGATCCCGCTGTTCGGGATCGGCACACTTCCGGCGCTCGTTGCACTCTGGCTCTACGCCCTCTACCCTATCGCTCGCAACACCCTTACAGGTGTCCGCGATGCGGATCCTTCGGCAGTCGAAGCCGCCGAAGCGCTGGGCATGACTCCCATGCAGACCCTGCTGCACGTGCGGCTACCCCTGGCATCGCCGATCATCATGGCTGGTGTCCGAACCTCCGCCGTTATAACGGTAGGAGCTGCGACGTTGGCCGCGTTCATCGGTGCCGGTGGACTTGGCGAGCCCATAGTCGCCGGTCTCGCGCTCGCTGACACGCGCATGGTATTGATGGGAGCCCTGCCGGCTGCCGCTCTCGCGTTGCTGGTTGACGGGGCCCTCGCGCTCATCGAGCGCTGGCTCACACCCGCATTCCAGTCGAGACCGCAGCGGAAAGTGTGACGCTTGCGACGTTATAAGGGGGCATACTTTCCCGCCCCGGGTCGGTCTGCCGCGCGTGAGCCAGATCGGTAGGAGACCGGGCAATTGCGCCCGGATTTTGCATTGTCGCACTACATATGTCCAATCTTTCCAGTTATCTGCATCGGACAATCGGCGTCACACTCGTGGTGGCGTCGTGTCTTGCGTGCGCTTCTTCCCCTGACTTCACGCGTTCGCTCGGAGTCATGCCTCTGCGGCCACAACCGCCCGTTTGGCTCGGGCCCGTCAGAAGCCTCGGGTCCACTCCGGTAGCCGGCGCTGCAGCCCTCACGCAAAGCCAGGTCCCTGGTTGGGCTCACGTGCTGATTTCCGTCGGCGACATATCAACGGGCGGTGTGTACGCATGGAGCCTCCGATCGGGCAGCTGCGCAGCACAGGGCGGCATCATCGGTCCATCGGACCGATACGGTGAATTCGCTATCCGTCCGGACGGCAGCGGTGCGGCAGATGCCCTCGTCCCGCTCACCCTTTCCACATCGCAGACCTACGCAGTGGTCACTAACCCGGTAGGTCCGTCATCAGCGTCGGCCGGAGCGTGCGCCGACCTCGTCTACTCGCCCCTCTGATCAGGCGCCGGGCGTAGCGGGCCGTTTTCCAGCGGATGCAGTGATCACCGACTTGATCCCGCCACGAAGGTTGAAGTCACCTACTACTCGCATCCACTTCGGCTGAACGCGCTCCACCAGGTCATCAAGTATCCGGTTGACCGCGCGCTCGTAGAAGATTCCGTCGTTGCGAAAGCTCCACAGATAGAGCTTGAGACTCTTGAGCTCGACGCACGATTCGCCCGGAAAGTACGTGATTCGCATCGTGGCGAAATCCGGCGCGCCGCCTTCCAGCGCCGTCAGATCAGTCGCGTCGCCCTCGATTCCACCGAGTGGACATAGCGATGTGAACTCCGGGCAATCCATGTGGATCTCATAATCCCGATCCGCATACGGATTGGGAAATACTTCGAGTAGCTGCGGCTTCGGCATGGTACGAATCTAATTCCCTCGAGCCTGCGTCATTCCCGCGAAATCCGGAATCCCCCCGTCGTCCTCGCAGGAGTCAGCCCCGTCGTCCTCGCCGCAGGCGTGGACCCACGGCGCGTCATTCGAACACTGACCGTCGCGTTGCAGGAGTAGGACGCGAGGGTGGGGAAAGACCCCGTCGTCCTCGCCGCAGGCGTGGACCCACGGCGCGTCTTCGAACACTGACCGTCACGTTGCAGGAGGAAGTGATCTTCGCACGTCACTGGTCATTCGAGCTGGTAGCGCCATGCACTGCGCAGTAATCGTCGCTTCGACATCCTGACCAGATCGTCGATGATCTGCAAATGACGTCGCTGCTGCTCACACGCAGTGAACCGGTATACTCC
>JALYYT010000100.1 GCA_030946285.1 Gemmatimonadota bacterium | reverse complement strand
GATGTGTATAGGACAGCGAGGCCAGCCGTTCGCCGAAGCCATCGCGCTCCGACGGCGATAGCGGGTTGATCCTGCGATTCGTGTCTAGTTGGCTCACGGGGACAGCGAGATACGCCATCGTGTCCTGCATCGCGCCAGCGACCAGTGTCAGCTTGAGAATATCATGCTGCCCGAAATAGCCCGCACCCAGGTAGCCGGATTGGCCGTCGACGCCGGAATGATACCGGTATCCCTGCGTGTGAAGCGTCGACGCTCGAGCGCTGATGGCGAATCCGTTGCTCATCAGCCCGGTGTTGAATTCGAGACTGCCACGTCTCGAACCGAATGAGCCACCTTCGATTTGCGCCGCGCCGCCGCGGGATGTCGCGGCAAGCGATGTGGTTTCCATGTTGATGGAACCCGCGAACGACGCGGTGCCGTTCGTGCTGGTGCCGACTCCTCGTTGCACCTGGATGGATTGCAGCGATCCCGTGAGATCGGGGAAATCCGCGAAGTACAGAACCTGGTCTTCGGGATCGTTCAGCGGAATTCCGTCGAGCGTGATGTTGATGCGCGACTGGTCAATTCCCCGCAGGCGGATGTAGCTGTATCCCCAGTAGTTGCCGGTTTCCGCGTATGATGTGAGCGACGGAGTGGAGCCCCGAAGGACGAGCGGCACATCCTGTCCGAAGTACTGCCGCTGCAGATCCGGGCGCGTCAGAGTCTTCTGAGATATCGGAGCGGCCGGATCGCGCACAGCCGAAATCATGACACGCTCGAGTGAGCGCGCCGAATCGCGGCGCGAGGTGGTGTCCCTTGCAGCGGGGGGCGCCGACGCCTGTGTGGGTGCGTGCGTTGGTGCGGGCGTTGGCGCCTGCGCCGCGAGATGCGCGGAAAGAGCGAATGTGAGGAGGAATGCCGCAAGCGCGGCTTCCGGGGCACGCCGAAACCGGCCGTGCGATGTCGTGAACATCATCTGCTTGACTCCCTACGCCGGTACGAGCCGGATCAGGTTCTACGGGACTCTCTCAGCCTGCGCCCCTGGTGGGCAGGCACCCCGGTCAACGGCGAAATCTATCGAGCCTCACCTGCACGCGCCACGCGTGAGCGCGGCCTGATTCGGCGCGTTCACGCGGGCACACGGAGGAGGCTGGTTCGTTGCCCACCGAGCCATCCGTGCGAAAGCCATCGCTACCGATGGTTCAATCCGACACAGCGATACCAGTGGGTGGCACGCTCCTTCCAGAAGCGACGTACGTGCCCATGAACCTCGTACGCATCCGTGCCCGTTTGATCGTGACATCGGTTGCGATGTCCGTTTTCGCCGCCGGTTGTGGCGGACGCTCGCCTGACACTGGTGGCGATACGTCGCTCGCTCGCGATCTGGCGCAGGTGCAGATGGGTGGGTCGTCTGGATCGGGTGGGATAGCCGGGTCGGCCGGGGCGGGGGGAATCGTGGGCACGCCGGAAGATTCGGGCAGCGTGACGCTTCCCGCCGCCGACACAATGGTGCACGCCTTGGAGCAGCCTGCTCCGGCGACAATCCCCGCTGGAGGACCACACGCGCGTCGACTGGTCCATACAACAATGACGTCCGCCTCGGCGCGCGCTCGAACGGCTGCCCGGGCGCCAGGAGATCGCGTTTCCGATCCGTGCACGTCGCCGGTGACCGCAAATCAGACGGCCTGTCTCGCCGAGGGCGTCCGTAGATCGAATGGGCGACTCGACGCAGTGTCGGTGTCGATCTCGCGGGCGTTCCGGAAGCGCCAACGCGTCAAGTCAAGGGCGCCGGATCCCGAGTACTTGGTGCAGCTGAGAAGATCTGAAATCCAATGGCTGCAATGGCGCGATACTGAGTGCAGGCGACGCGCGGCAGGAATTACGGGACAATTATGGGCGATACCGCGTGCGAAATGCATCGCGGAAGAAACGGAGTCGCGTGTCGCGGAACTCGAAGGGATACTGGGCGAAGTACGCAAGCAGTGACTGAGTCACCAACGCCAACGGCCGGTAGCGACATGCGCGCTACCGGTCGTTTGCACTTGCAGGGTACGTCACTGATCGCCGTTGTCCCCGCGGCGTCTGCGCTGTCCGTTGTGGTTACCGCTGTTGTGATTACCGCCGTTGTTGTAGCCGCCGTTGTTGTCGTCACCGTTGTTGTAGCCGCCGTTGTTGTCGTCACCGTCGCGGCTACGGTTGCCTTGTCTGCCGTTGCGGTACACGCCGGAGTTGCCAGTCGGTTGCCAGTACGCGGCGATACGATACATGCCCGCGCCCGACTGTGGATCGCGCAGGCGAACGATCGTGGTGAAGCCGTTGCCGCGCGTTGGCTGCTGCACCACGTCCACGTTCCCGCGACCGTCGAATTTCTGGATGGTGACGATTCCATCCTGTGATGGAACTCCGCCCGTCGTGCGGACGCGGTTGCCGGCGCGTTCGTTGTTGCCGACACGCTCGACAAACGCGCGGTTGCCGCTGAGCTGAATCCTGATTTCTCGATCCACGGGCCCTTGCCACTCGAACAGTTCCTGCTGGCCGCCGCCATAGCCATAGCCCGATCCCGGCAGCTGCTTTCCCTGGCCTTGTCCCTGACCTTGGCCCTGCCGCTGCCCCTGGCCCTGTCCTTGACGCTGGCCCCATTGTGCGCTCGCCGTGCCCGCGCCGAGCAGCAGTGCTGCGGGAAGTGCTGTCATCATCGTGAGCCTGCGCACCAACGCACCACTTGAACTTTTCATCGCCCGATTCTCCGTGAGAGTTCACCGCTCGCGACGGAGTGCCTGCCACGCAGGCTGGTTCGCGCCGCTTCACGCATCTACACCGGAGAGCTGGAAAGTTGCACGCGTTCTGCGTGGAGATCAGCTGTGGAATTCGTAGCTGTCAGCGACATTACAGAAGCAACGAACGCTGACAGCCTGCGGTAAGCAGAGTTCGCGTGGACTGAAGAAAAAAAATGCTTCTCAGTGCTTCTCAGTGCTTCTCAGTGCTTCTCAGTGCGAGTTCAGCGAGATTGCATCCGAGATCGCTGTGTTAACGCGCTGTGCTGCTGACGCCTTGATCGCACACGGTGAATAGACTCCCGCGACACCATCGGGTTTGGCCGAGGCAATCACCGAGCTTGCGACACTGCTGCTGGTCGCGTTTCCCTTGAGAACGGTGCGTGCTCCGATGGTGATATCGAACCGTGCCGCATTCGGTATCCCCTCCACTTCACCGCAATCCATGACTGTCGTCAGCGCCGTGCCGCCGAATGGCGCACGTGAGTGAAGGCGCTCACCCTCGATGATGTACGCGACGGAATCATACCGCGTGATGGTGAGCCCGAGTCGCTTGTACGCGACTGGAAGCGCTCGCCAAGTGCTGGTAATGCCGCCCTTCACATCCCGCCAGCCGGCACTCACCGGGGCATCTCCGTTCGCCTGCACCGAGACGTTCCCAATGACGACGCGTCTGACGTTGGCCTGATCGTCACCGCCGCCGACCGCGCCGACGCCATTCGAACCGCTGCTCGC
>JALYYT010000092.1 GCA_030946285.1 Gemmatimonadota bacterium | reverse complement strand
CGTGATGGCCGTGTAGATCTCTCCCATCTTTTTCGGGAAGCTCACGATGCCGGCGATTCCTGCATCGGCCGAAGAAAAGAACCCGGCCCGCTCGACGGGTGTCTGTGACAGCCAGCGCGGCCAGAAGTTCTCCTCGTGGTCGATGAACATCGTGTGGATGAGGCCGATCCGTGTGGTGAAGCCCCAGTCGGCAGGCTTCGCCGGCTTTATCCAGTCGTACTGCAGGTAAGCGTACTTCGCCCTCAATACCCAGCCCTTGTAGTATGCATCGCTTCCAGACGTGGTCTGCTGGTACACGTCGCCCGTTACGCGGATACTGGCGCGGTCGCCTGCGGGCATCCTGAACGTCAGATACGCACGCTCCAGGTCGAACTTGTTCTGTCCCTTGTTCGGTCCTGCAGCTCCCTGATACTGATAGTTCCCGAAGACCACTCCGGAAAAATCAATCGGAATGCTGACCGTTACCGGCTTCTTCGCCGTATCGGCCGGGGCGCTGCTCTGAGCGGCAAGGCCGACTGGAACAATCAGCGCTGCAATTATTCTGCTTGCGAGCTTCATCTACTTTCCTCCCAGGGTGTTGAGGCGCGCTTCCAGGCGTTTCACCATCGCGCTCGGCAGCGGAGCGTAGTCGAGGCTCGGGGCCATCGACTCGCCATTCTTGTATGCCCAGCGGAGGAATTCGACGAGTGCCTTGCCCTTCGCAGGATCCTTCGGGTGAGCATCCATCAGGATCCACGTGAACGACGAGATCGGATACGCATCCTTGCCCGGAGCGTTGACAATCGAGATGCGATAGTCGGAGTTCGCCGGAAGCTTTCCGGTGACGCCCGCGGCAGCGGCGGTGACTGACTCCAGCGTGGGCTCGACCCACGTGCCGGATGCGTTCTGAATCGAAGCGGAAGGAAGGTTGTTGTGCTTGGCGTACGACACCTCGACATAGCCGATCGCGCCGGGGAGTTGCTTGACCTGACCCGTCACGCCTTCGCTGCCCTTTCCACCGAGCCCGACGGGCCAGTTGAGACTCTGTCCGCGGCCGACCTTGGACAGCCAGTTCGAGCTTACCGTAGAGAGGTAATCGCTGAAGATATAGGTCGTCCCACTGCCATCCGCGCGGTGAACCACAATAATGTCGCTCGCGGGAAGCGAGACACCGCGGTTGAGGGCTACGATGCGCGAGTCATTCCACTTCGTGATGCTGCCGAGGAAGATGTCGGCGAGAACGTCGCCGGTGAGCCTCACGGGCCGAGTGACACCGGGAAGATTGTAGGTGATCGCAACGCCGCCGAGCACCGTTGGGAAATGCATGATCGAACCGCCCTTCGCCTTGCCCAGCTGCTCGTCCGTCATCGGCCCGTCGGTCGCGCCGAAATCAACGATCTCGTCAGAGAGCTGTCGAATGCCACCGCTCGAGCCGATGGACTGGTAGTTCACCTTCACGCCCGTCTTCTCCGCGTACATCGCTGCCCACTTGGAGTAGATCGGATAGGCAAAGCTCGATCCGGCTCCGGTGAGTTCGGTCGCCTGTGCTGCGGCAGAAGATGCAATAACGCCCGACGTCACAGCGGCCAGCGCGGCGGCAGCTACGATACGAACAGATCGAATCATTTACGTTCTCCATTAGTGGTTTAGACCAACACCCAAAGGTCACGCACACACTCACGGAATCGCCTACGAACGTGTAACGGTCAGGTCACGACGTTGACGGCGTTGAAACAGCGGGCGCAAACGAGGCGCTGACCGTGGTGCCGCGGCCGAGTATGCTCTCCGCTCGCACCTGCCCGCCATGCGCTTCCACGAGATGCTTGACGATCGCGAGACCAAGACCTGTGCCGCCACTTTCGCGCGAACGCGCGCTATCCGCGCGGTAGAATCTTTCGAAGATTCGGGGCAGATGCGCTGGAGCGATGCCGACGCCCGAATCGCGAACGCCGACCCATGTGTATCCGGTGTCGTCACGCTGCGCAAATACCGTGACGCTGCCGTTCGCCGTATGCCGCACTGCATTGTCGACGAGATTGCCAATCACCTGGCGCAGCGCGGTCCGATCGGCGTACACCCAGCGCGCATCCTGCGGCACCTGTGCTTCCACGACCACCTCGTTCCCGCGCGCCAGGGCGACGCTCGACGCGATTGCTTCCTCCGCGATCTCGGCGACGTCCACATTGACCGGGCGGGGGACCCATCCGCCCGACTCGATTCGTGACAGGTCCAGCAGTTCGTCAACAATGCGCTGCATGCGGCCGGTGTTCGACTGGATCAGTCCGGCAAAACGTTTCCGGTCCTCCTCGGAAAGACTGGCTTCGCCGAGCGTTTCGGCGAATCCTCCGATCACGGTGAGCGGCGTGCGCAGCTCGTGCGACACGTTCGCTACGAAGTCACGGCGCACTGCCTCCAGCCTTCGGGTTGCCGTCAGGTCGGTCAGCGCGAGTACGGCCCCACCTTCGGGGAGGGGCCTCGCGGCGACAGCAATCTTCCGGCCCGCTATCTCCGCCAATTCCGTGTCACTCGCATCGCCCGCCAGTGCAGCCGACAGCGCATTCTGCAGTGCGCGTTCCCGAGGAATGTGGTCCACGCTGAACGGTACCTGCTCGTGAATGCCCAGCAGCGCACGCGCCGCGCCATTGATACGCAGCACGATACTGCGCGCGCTTACGGCGAGCACGCCTTCGTTGAGCGATTCTACTACTCCCGACACGAATGCCTCGTCATCCTGAAGCGCTTTGAGGCGCGCGCCAAGCTGCTCCGACAGTCGATACAGCGCCGACGCCAGGTCGCCGATCTCGCCAGGCGCGGAGAGTGCGGGCCGCTGCGTCAGATCGCCCTCGGCGATTGCCCGTGCGACGTCGCGAAGCTCTATGACCGGCCGTGAGACCGTGCGCGCGAAAAGTGCAGCAAGCGCGAGAGCGACGAGCGCCGCAATCGCACCCGCGAACGCCACATCGCCGAGCGCCTGGTTGAATATCGCGTCTGACGAAACGGTGCTCTGCGATACTCGCGCGACGCCGAGTGCAGCCGGCACGGCAACGTATAATTCGTCGTCGCCTTCGGACGGACTGTTTCTGCGTGACGACCCAACAGATCCGGCGAGGGCGACGCGGACTTCCGGCCTTGTGGAATGATTCTGCAGACGCGTCAGTCCCGCAGAATCGAACTGCGAGTCACCGACCACGACCCCGTCTCGCCTGATCAGAGTGACCCGATGGCCGAGCGCGATTCCTGCAGCGCCCGCGAGCTCCATCGGATTGACACCGGCGGTCCACTCGGTCGCGACCAGCTTCGCCTCCCGACTCAACTCGTCGGTGTTCTGCGTCTCGATCCGACGGTGCAGTTGACGGTCCAGAATCAGTGCGACAGTGAGCGTGAGTGCCATGATCACGCCGAGCGAGGACAGCAGAAGCCTGTTGGCGAGCCTCACGAGTCTGTCCTGCGCGCGTTACACAGGTCTCGGCGCTCCGGAATTGATCCGGTAACCGAAGCCTCGCAC
>JALYYT010000073.1 GCA_030946285.1 Gemmatimonadota bacterium | reverse complement strand
CGAAACTCGCAGTCCATCGCGAGTGAAAACGTTCAAGGAGTAAAATGGCAAAGAAAGTCATCGGATTCGTCAAGCTGCAGATTCCTGCAGGAAAGGCGAACCCGGCGCCCCCCGTTGGTACGGCTCTCGGACCGCAGGGAATCAACATCATGGCCTTCTGCAAAGAGTTCAACGCTCGGACGCAGGGCCAGGACGCGATTCTTCCTGCCGAGATCACGATCTACGCGGACAAATCCTTCACCTTCATTCTCAAGACGCCGCCTGCGGCGTTCCTTCTGAAGAGAGAAGCTGGTGTCGAGAAGGGCTCCGGATCGCCAAACCGCAACAAGGTGGGATCTGTAACCAAGGCACAGGTGCGCAAGATCGCCGAGCTGAAGATGCCCGATCTGAACACCGAATCCATCGAGTCGGCAATGGCGATGATCGCCGGCGCTGCACGTTCGATGGGCCTGGAGGTGCGCGACTGATGCGCAAGCACGGAAAGAAGTTCACGAACTCCGCCAAGCGAGTCACGGAAGGCCTGGCGCATGAGTCGGCAAAGGCGCTCGAGCTGGTAAAGACGGGTGCGTTCGCCAAGTTCGACGAGACCGTTGAAGTCGCAGTCCGTCTCGGAGTGGACCCGCGTCACGCCGACCAGATCGTGCGTGGCACCGTGGTCCTCCCGGCCGGAACGGGCAAGACGGTTCGCGTCCTTGTCATCGCGGTTGGTGACAAGGCACGCGAGGCAGAGGCTGCAGGCGCCGATTTCGTCGGTACCGAGTATCTCGCGAAGATCAAGGACAACTGGCTCGATTTCGATGTGCTCATAGCGACGCCCGATCAGATGGGGCAGCTCGGAGCACTCGGCCGCATTCTCGGACCGCGCGGACTCATGCCGAACCCGAAGGCGGGAACGGTGACGTTCGACGTTGGCCGCGCGGTGAAGGAAGTGAAGGCCGGCAAGATCGAGTTCCGCGTTGACAAGGGCGGAAACGTTCATGCTGCAATCGGAAAGGTCTCGTTCGCGCTCGAAGCGCTGCAGACCAACTTCGCAGCCTTCATGGATCAGATCGTTCGCTCCAAGCCGGCAGCGGCGAAGGGCGTGTATGTGCGGAACGTCGCGGTGTCCAGCACGATGGGGCCAGGCGTCACCGTAGACACCACGCCGTACCGCTAGGAGACAGCACATGAAGAGAAACGAGAAGGAACAGCTCGTGACCGACCTCACGGCCAAGATCAAGGGTGCGTCCGCGGTGTATTACACCGACTTCACAGGTCTCAACGTGAAGCGTATGACCGAGCTTCGCCGGCGCCTGCGTCGCGCGGGGGTCGAGTACGTGGTGATCAAGAACACGCTCGCACTGCGCGCCGTGAACGAGAGCGGCATGACAGGGCAGCGTCTGCGTGGACCGACCGGAATCGTGGTGGGCAAGGACGCCGTTGCGGCGGCCAAGGTCCTCAGCGACTTCGCGAAGGAAAACGATCAGAAGCCAGAGGTGAAGGGCGGACTGCTCGATGGCCGATCGATCGAGGCCGCGCAGGTAAAGCAACTCGCATCACTCCCGTCGAGGGAGCAATTGCTGGCTGAACTCGGAGCCGGCCTCATGTCCCCTATGGCAGCCTTCGCGGGCGCCATGAACGGACTGTTGTACATGTTCGCAGGGGCGCTCGATGCGCTCAAGACTCAGCGCGAAGGCGCCTAACACACCACGGAGATTTACTACAATGGCTAACGCTACCTCACTCAGCAAAGACGAAATCCTCGACGCGATCGGCAGCATGACTGTCCTCGAGTTGTCCGAGCTCGTCGATGCTTTCAAGACCAAGTTCAACGTTACTATCGCAGCGGCTCCGGTCGGTGCAGCTCCTGCAGCAGGCGGCGCCGGTGGCGCAGCTGCTCCGGCAGCCGAAGAGCAGACCGAGTTCTCGGTCAACCTCAAGGAAGCCGGCGCGAAGAAGATTCAGGTCATCAAGGTCGTGCGCGAGCTGACCGGGCTTGGCCTGAAGGAAGCGAAGGACCTCGTAGATGGCGCGCCTCAGACGGTGAAGGCCGGCGCGACCAAGGAAGAGGCCGCCTCGATGAAGGCGAAGCTGGAAGAGCAGGGTGCGGTTGTAGAGGTGAAGTAACCATCACAACTGAAGGTCCTGTAGTTCCCTAGTGCTCCTCACCCGGACGCTGCGAAAAAAATCGCGGCGTCCGGGCTGGAGCTGTTTGCGCCTGTGCCCATAGGTGAGTCTATGCTAGAAAAGCTGAAGCAAATATCGTTCGCGAAGTTGGAGACCGGCATGGAAATGCCCCATCTCCTGGATATCCAAGTGCAGGCGTTCCAGTCGCTGCTGCAGCGCGACGCCGCCGTGCACGAGCGCGAAGACCTCGGTCTCGAACGCGTCTTCAAGGATCTCTTCCCCATCACCGATGTCCACGAGAATTTCTCGCTGGACTTCAAGAGCTACACGGTCGGCGAGCCGAAGTACTCCGTAGCGGAGTGCATCGAGCGCGACATGACCTACAGCGCGCCGCTCAAGGCCACGCTGCAGCTGGTGGTGTTCGAGGAGACTGCCGATGGCAAGCGCCCGAAGAACATCATCGAGAAGGAAGTCTATCTCGGTGAGCTGCCGCTCCTGACTTCGCTCGGAACCTTCGTCATCAATGGCGCAGAGCGAGTGATCGTCAGCCAGCTGCACCGCTCGCCTGGTGTCGTCTTCGAAGAGTCGACGCACCCGAACGGACAGCGCCTGATCTCCGCGCGCATCATTCCGTTCCGCGGATCGTGGGTCGAGTTCACCGAGGGCATCCACGACGTGATCTACGTCCACATCGACAAGAAGAAGAAGTTCCCGGCGACGGCGCTCCTCCGCGCGCTCG
>JALYYT010000069.1 GCA_030946285.1 Gemmatimonadota bacterium | reverse complement strand
GCCGCGCAGGAAGCGGCCGCGCTCGAGCCTGTACGCGCCCGACGTCCGGCGCCGGTCGCGCCTGCCAAGCCGCGCGCTGCGTCTGCCCAACCCGAGGCTTCGACTGACGCTGGGCCTGCCAAGGCCGCTACAGCACCCGTCGAAACTCCGCAGGCCGCGGGACCTGAAGCATCTCCAGCAGCGGTGCACTCACCCTCCGCTCCAGTTGCGCCAGTCGCTCCGCTTGCGCCAGCGCCTGCCCCGCTTGCACCGCCCGCAGAGCCACGTGCAGATCTGCAGACCGCCCACTCGGCTCCGCCTCCTCGTCCCGCCTCGTCACGTCCGGACCGTCCGCGTCCGACGCCGTTGCCGCCGTTGCAGCCGCGCGCGAGTGCGACGCCGCCGCGTCCGCTGACGCCGGGTGGACCAAGACCGCGCCCGGGTAGTTCGAGCAATCAGCGTCCCGGCTCAGGCTCGTCGAGCCCGCGCCCGGCGCAGGCGTCGTCGTCTACTGCCGTGCCAGGAACGCCGTCTCGCGAGAGTCGCCCGCGTCCAACAGGCGATCGCGCTCCGGCGCGTCAGGACGACAGGTCGCGCGGTCGCGGCCGCGGTCGTCGTGTCGATCAGGAAGCAGTATCCGCGAACATCTTCAAGACGATGACGTCCATGCGCGGGTCATCGCGCAAGGGCTCGGCGCGTCGCGACGAGCCAGTGTCTCGCGAGGAAGTGGAGGCACAGCGGAAAGCCGCTGTGGAGAAGGAGCGGAAAACGGTGCGCGTGAACGAGTTCGTCACCGTCGCCGAGCTCGCGCAGCAGCTGAAGGTTCCCGGGACGCAGATCGTTGCGTTCGCATTCAAGAACCTCGGCCTCATGGTCTCCATCAACCAGCGTCTCGACTTCGGCCAGATCGAACTCATCGCAGGCGAATTCGGTTTCCAGGCAGTTCTCGAAGACGAGTACGCCGCGGATACCGAGTCGCTGCTCGAGAAGGATACGGCTGAGGATCTCATTCCTCGTCCGCCCGTAGTTACGATCATGGGCCACGTTGACCATGGCAAGACGTCGCTGCTCGATTACATCCGGAAGGCACATGTCGTTGCCGGTGAGTCAGGCGGAATCACGCAGCACATCGGTGCGTATCATGTGTCGCTTCCGGGCAAGCGAGAGATCACCTTCCTCGACACTCCGGGTCACCAGGCGTTCACCGCAATGCGAGCTCGCGGTGCGCAGGTCACGGACATCGTGGTTCTGGTAGTGGCTGCTGACGATCAGGTCATGCCGCAGACCATCGAAGCGATATCGCACGCCAAGAACGCCGGCGTTCCGATGATCGTCGCGATCAACAAGATCGATCTTCCGGGTGCAAACCCGATGAAGGTCAAGCAGGATCTGCTGCAGCACGGCGTCGTTCTCGAAGAATTCGGTGGAACAACGCTGTCGAGCGAGATCTCTGCAAAGACGGGTCAGAACGTCGACGCGTTGCTGGACCAGCTCGCACTGCAGGCCGAAATTCTCGACCTCAAGGCGAACCCCGACCGCCGCGCAATCGGATCTGTCATCGAAGCGCAGCTCGATCCGGGCAAGGGCCCCGTCGCAACTGTTCTCGTGCAGAACGGAACGCTGCATGTCGGAGATGATTTCATCTGCGGCATGTACTCCGGTCGCGTCCGCGCGCTGCTCGATGAGCGCGGCCGTAATCAGAAGGTCGCCGGTCCGGCGATTCCGGTTCAGGTTCTTGGAATCGGTGGCGTCCCGATGGCTGGTGACCAGTTCCTCACCGTCGCCGACGCTACGGCATCGCGCGAGATCGCACAGCGCCGCCAGCGTCTCGATCGCGAGGCACGAAGCAGGCGTACCATGAAGGGATCCGTTTCCCTCGAGGACTTCATGTCGCAGACCGGGCCAGGTCAGGCACGCGCGCTGCGAATAGTCATCAAGGCGGATCAGGGTGGTCCGGCAGAAGCGCTCGCCGATGCGCTCGGTCAGCTTTCGACCGGCGAGGTCACCGTGGAAGTCATTCACCGCGGCGTCGGCGCAATTACCGAAAGCGACATTCTCCTCGCGCGTGCTTCAGGCGCCATCATCATCGGCTTCCACGTTCGCCCGGACAACAACGCGCGTAATGCGGCCGAGCGCGAAGGCGTCGAGATCAAGCTTTACAAGATCATCTACGAGGCCGTCGAGGACGTCAAGCTTGCGCTCGAAGGCATGCTTCGCCCCGAGGAGCGCGAGGTCGTGCTGGGAGATGCGGAGGTGCGCGAAGTGTTCAAGGTGTCGCGCATCGGAGTCATCGCCGGCTGCAGCGTGCGGAACGGAATCATAAATCGTACCGGTCGCGTCCGCGTCATTCGCGACGGCGTCGAGATGTACGACGGAATCATCGGATCGCTACGCCGCTTCAAGGACGACGTCCGCGAAGTACGCGAGGGCTTCGAGTGCGGTATCGGCGTCGAGAACTTCAACGACATCAAGGTCGGCGACATTCTCGAGTGCTACACCAAGGAACAGGTCGCACGCACGCTGGCTTCCAGCGCGGCGGCGTCGTGAGGGCAGGCGATGCCTCGCGACAATCGACGCGCTGAGCGGGTTTCCGCGGCCATTCGTGAGGAGATTGCATCCTACCTCACGAGTGGTTCCCGCGATCCCCGGATCGCGGGAATGGTTACCGTCACGGGCGTGGAGATAACGTCTGACCTTCGCCGTGCACGCGTATACGTGAGCGTCATGGACACTGGAGGCACGGACCCCGTCGCCATCCTGAATCAGGTCGGCCACCGGTTGCGCGGCGAAATCGGGCGCGCGCTGAGACTGCGTCTCGCGCCGGAGCTCGATTTCCAGATTGACGAGACTGCGGCCAAGGCGTCGCGGATCGAATCGCTCCTCGCCCAGATCAAGGCGGAAGAATCGAGCCGTGACCGCTGACGCGGATTCCGTCTCCGGACTCCTGATCATTGACAAGCCTGCAGGTATCACCTCACACGATGTCGTGGACATTGCACGGCGCGCGTACCACGAGCGCAGCATCGGCCACCTCGGTACACTCGATCCGTTCGCGACCGGCCTCCTCATCCTGCTTCTGGGCCGCGCGACGCGACTCGCAACGTTCATCGCGAACGAGCCGAAGGTCTACGATGCGACGATCCGCTTCGGCGAGGAAACCGACACCGGCGACCTCACCGGCGACGTGATCAGAACGGCGATGCCACCTGATCGCGACCGCGTACTGCAGGCGATCGCGTCGCTGACCGGCCGCATCGAGCAGATCCCGCCGGAGTTCTCCGCCAAGAAGATCGCCGGCGCGCCCGCGTACCGCGCGGCGCGAGCTGGAGAAACGGTCACACTCGCGCCGGTTCCGGTTGTCGTGCACGAATGGAGCGTCCTGTCCATGAGCGATGAAGAACTTCGCGTCTCCATCGCTTGCGGCGGCGGAACATACATCAGGGCTCTCGCACGCGACCTCGGGCGGATTTCGGATAGCGCCGCGCACCTGACGTCGCTCAGGCGTCTGAGAAGCGGGGAGTTCGATGTTGCCGACGGGGCGACGATCTCCGATCTGAGAAGCGATCCGCCACCGACGCCACGCACCCTTCGCGTCATGGCTGAATGAACGCGGCCGCTAGGATAATTCGCGATGGCGATCATCTCCCCGCGGAGGTGCAGGGCGCCGCCGTCACCGTCGGGACATTCGATGGCGTACATCGCGGACATCTCGACCTCATTGCGAGACTCGTCGCATCGGCGTCCTCGAAGGGACTTCACAGCGTCGCCATAACCTTCGAGCCGCATCCGCTCGATGTAGTCAACCCGGCCGCAGCGCCGCCACTGCTCACCGTTGGCGAAGAGAAGCTCGACGTGCTCTCTGCGACCGGTCTCGATCATATCGTGGTACTGCCATTCACTCACGAGCTCGCCGCACTCGACGCGACCGAGTTCGTCGATCAGGTCCTGCGCGGCAGGTTCCGCATGCAGCATCTGCTGATCGGGCATGATCACGGCTTCGGTCGCCAGCGTGCCGGCAACGCCGAAGTTCTGCGAACCCTCGGCGAGTCGCGCGGATTCGGCGTCGAAGTCGTCGAGCCCGTTGCCGCGGAAGACGGCCGCTGGATCTCGTCCACCGGGATCCGCCGAGCGGTCGCGGGCGGTGACCTCCCGCGTGCGGCAGATCACCTTGGCCGCCCCTATTCCATCAGCGGCAGTGTCGTACCAGGCGCCGCCCGTGGCCGTGCCCTGGGCTTTCCGACACTCAATCTGTCGCAGCCATCCCCCCGCAAGCTCCTGCCCCCTGACGGCGTGTATGCGGTTCGCGTCGCAGCGGGCGGTGAAACGTGGGGCGGAATGATGAACCTCGGACCGCGCCCGACCTTCGGCGAGCATGACAGATCCATCGAAGCATTTCTTTTCGATGTCTCGGAAGACTTCTATGGCCGCGCCGTCAGAGTCGATGTCGTTCAACGGCTGCGGGATACGCGCGCGTTCGAATCTCCGGAAGCGCTCGTGAGACAGATCAGACAGGACGAGTCCGATGCCAGATTTGCGTTGACCGTAGCCTCGTCTGGAAGTAACCTTAAGGGCTAAACCCGATATTAATGTCTCTCAAATACCGTATCGCCATCATTCTCGCCCTGATCGCGGCCTCGGCATGGGCGCTTTTCCCGCGCACCACGACCGAGCGCGTCAAGCGCAATGGTGTATTCGCCGTGGACACCGTTCGACGTGTCCCCCTCAAGCGCGGACTCGACCTTCAGGGCGGAATGCACCTCGCTCTCGAGGTGGATGACTCCAAAGGCGTCATCGCCAACAAGGGCGAGGCGATCGATCGCGCGCTCAAGGTCGTCCGCACCCGCATAGACCAGTTCGGTGTCTCCGAGCCACTCGTGCAGAAGGAAGGCTCTGACCGGATCATCGTCGAGCTGCCGGGAATCGATGACCCGCAGCGCGCGATGGACGTTGTTCAGAAATCGGCATTTCTCCAGTTCGAGATAACGGACAAGACCAATGCGCTCGAGAAGGCCTTTCCGCGGCTGGATGCTGCCGTCAAGGGTCTGGCGTCGCCGGCCGCTGCTTCCGCCACCGTCGCCGCGGCGAAGCCCGACAGCTCGAAGTCCGCACTGCAGGGTCTGTTCGCCCGCGATACATCGAAGAAGACAGCAGCCGACAGCACGAAGAAGGACACCGCCGTCGCCTCGAATGGAGCCTTCTCGCAGCTGGTGCAGCAGGGACAGGTGCCCGGCCAATATTTCGTCGCCGAAAACCAGGTGCCGACGCTGCAGCGATATCTGTCGAATCCGTCGGTTCAAGCGGCAGTTCCGCCAGGCAAGGTCATTCGCTGGTCAAGCGATACTACCGCACTCGGCGGTCGCACTTACCGCGCGATGTACGTCTTGGATGCGCGCCCCGTGCTCACCGGTGAATACCTTACCGACGCCAAGCCGAACCAGACGCCTAACGAAGGAACAGTCGTCGAGTTCACACTGGACAACGAGGGCGGCCGGCGCTTCAGGAACGAGACCAGCAAGCACATCGGCGATTACATGGCGATTGTGCTCGACAGCCTCGTAATGAACTCCGCAGTCATTCAGGGAGCCATCGGCACGCACGGGCAGATCACTCTCGGCGGTCGCGACCTCCAGGCAGCGCAGGATCTCGCATTAGTGCTCCGCGCTGGCGCACTCCCCGTTCCGCTCAAGATCGTCGAGGTTCGCAACATCGGTCCGAGCCTCGGCGCCGACTCGATTCACAAGAGCATTCAGGCTGGCCTCATTGCGATGGCGCTGGTCATAATCATAATGATCGGTTACTACCGCTTCTCGGGCACACTCGCGATCGCCGGTCTCGCAGTTTACACCCTGTACACACTGGCTGCGCTCGCTGGCTTCGATGCGACGCTCACGCTGCCCGGCCTCGCCGGTTTCGTGCTTTCAATAGGAATGGCCGTGGACGCCAACGTGCTGATATTCGAGCGCATTCGCGAAGAGCTTGACCACGGAAAGTCCACGCGGCTCGCGATCGACGAAGGATTCCGTCACGCGCTTCCGGCAATCATCGATTCCAATGTTTCTGCGGCGCTCACCGCTGCGGTGCTGTACCAGTTCGGAACCGGTCCCGTTCGCGGATTCGCGGTAACGCTGCTCGCCGGTATCACTGCCTCGATGATTACGTCGATCTTCGTCGTGCGTACGTTCTACATCATCTGGCTCTCCCGCAACAACGACCAGAAGGCCCTGAGCATATAAATGCTGCGAATCTTCCACGACACCCATTACGATTTCATCCGCTGGTGGCGAGTGGCCATCGGCCTGACCGTTGCGTTCATCGCGATCGGTATCGGCTCACTCGCAATCAAGGGCGTGAACTACAGCATCGAGTTCACCGGTGGGACACTCAAGCAGCTCTCGTTCAAGACTCCGACCGATCCTGGCCGGATTCGTTCGGTGATGGATAAGTCGGGCTTCTCCGACGCCGAGATCCAGGAGTTCGGCTCACCGCGTGACTTCACACTCCGCGTGCGCGGCGCGCAGGAAGTCGCCGCGCAGGCCGCCGGCGCCGAACTCATCTCGAAGCGGGTGGACAGCATACTGTACGCCAACTTCGGTCAGAACAATGTCACCGTGCTCCGCACCGAGGCGATCGGGCCACGCGTCGGGAGCGAGCTGCGACGGAACGCCATCATCGCGATCCTCGTGTCGTTCCTCATCACGCTCGTATATCTCGCGATCCGGTTCGAGTGGCGATTCGGACTCGCGGCGGTCATCGCAACAGGTCACGATATCTTCACGACGCTCGCCTTCATCAAGATCATGCACCTCGAGATCTCGCTCACGGTCGTAGCTGCGCTGCTCACGGTTCTTGGATATTCCCTCAACGATACGATCATCATCTTCGACCGCGTGCGCGAGGATCTGCGCAAGGGTCGCAAGGAGAGCCTCTACGACACCCTCAACCGGGCCATCAACGAGACGCTCCCTCGTTCCATTCTTACACACGCCACGACGACCGCAGCAACACTCGCGCTGCTGATCTTCGCTGGTGAGGTCATCCGTCCGTTCGCCTGGGTGATGCTCTTCGGTATCGTCACCGGTACATTCAGCTCCATCTACATCGCCGGTCCGGTACTCCTCTGGATCGAGCACAAGTACCCTCGCGCCGCCGCAGCATGGAAAGCTTCATCGACAGCCACGCCCACCTCGCGGACGAAGCCTTCGCAGGTGACCGCGACCAGGTAATTGCCCGCGCCCGGGACGCGGGCGCCACGGCAATTGTCTGCATCGGCGCCTCCCTCCAGCAGGCACGGGACTCGGCCCGGATCGCGCAAGCGTATCCGGGCTTCGTTTCGTTCACGGCTGGCATTCACCCGCACGATGCTGCTTCGTTCGATCCGCAGCGCGATATCGCGGAGCTCGACGCGCTTGTCGCACTCGGCGCGGTCGCGATCGGCGAGTGTGGTCTGGATTACCATTACGACAACTCGCCTCGCGACCTTCAACGTCGCGCATTCTCCGAGCAGCTCGCCCTCGCTCAACGACATTCGCTGCCCGTCGTCGTGCACACACGCGACGCCGAGGACGACACCGCCGCGATGGTCGCCGAGGCAGGGAAGTCCGGCGTAGGCGGCGTGCTGCACTGCTTCACTGGATCGCCCGCACTCGCGCAAGTCGCCATCGACGCCCGCTGGTACATCTCTTTCAGCGGGATTGTGACGTTCAGGAACTGGAATGGTGACGACGTGATAAGGATGGTGCCGGACGACCGATTGTTGGTGGAATCCGATGCACCCTACCTCGCGCCGATACCTCACAGGGGGCGCAGGAACGAGCCCGCGTGGGTCGCGCTCACTGCCGCGCGTGTCGCCGCGGTGCGTGAAATCGAGCCCGACCTGCTTTCGAGAATGACCATCTCCAACGCTAGAACCTTTTTTGGCCTGGAACTGCCTTCGTCGTGACGGCGCGCAGTCCCGCGCGGGCGGTAGGCACATTTGGCCCGACCCGATCGAGCTTTGGAAAACGGCTGGCGCTGCCGATACCATGTAGCATGTCCGACCTGACGAGCCCACCAAAATCACCCGCGCTTCCGTGGCGCGGCGGCGCTGCAGATGATGCCGCTGCACGCGGGACTGAGAGGCTCGTCCGCGAAACCTGGCGCCACTATTACGTCGCGCAGCTCGCCGAGGCGCAGTTTGGTCCCGCCAGCCTGGAGGCATGCCTGGCCAGGTCTCGGGCGCTAGAGTCCTATCGTGAGCTGCGCTCCTCGCTCCGAGACCTCGATCCGTATTACCGCGGTAAATCGTCCGCGTCCCGTGTTTCGACAACGACTCCCCGGCATCTGACACTCGTGAAAGACGAGCCCCCCGCTTCCGCGGAAGCGTAGCAGCAGCTCGGAGCGTTGTCGCTCCAATGGATGCTGACGGCTTTCAGCCTTCACCGGGACTGCTGAAGCGCGCGGCAAGCGGCCGACTGGGATGCCGCTGATCACGGGGTATATTTCCTGACTCGCGTCCCGCGCTCACGGCGGGAGTTTCCAGCAGATCCTTTACGATCTTCAGATGACGTTGAAGCACGTACATACAGAAGCCGCACCGGCCGCGATCGGCCCGTATTCACAAGGCGTGATCGTCAACGGAATGCTGTATACCGCGGGACAGATCGCGCTCGATCCCTCAACCGGCCAGATGTCGAGTGGTGACGTACGCGAGCAGGCGGAAATCGTCATGCGAAATCTTACCGCGGTGATCACGGAGGCTGGAGCGACCTGGGGAGACGTCGCGAAGACGACTGTGTATCTGCACGACATGGCGGCATTCCCTGTAGTGAACGAGGTATACGGCCGCTGGCTTGGGGAAGCGCGTCCGGCCCGTTCGACCGTACAGGTGTCTGCGCTTCCGCGCGGCGGACTCGTCGAGATTGACGCCATCGTCGCGATCAATCGCTGATGTGCCAGGCGCGGCCCGCTGCCTTCCGGCCAGCGCGTGCGGCGCTGCGTTCAGATACCGCCCGGTGAAGCGTCTCATTTTCGTGGTCGCGTTTGCGACGGTAAGCATTCCCCTCGTTGCGCAGCGCACCACGCCGCCGGTCGGAGTGCGCAATGCGGCGGCGCCCGCCGACACTATCCCCGATTCGCTCGCACATCCTCCCATCGCTCCGCGTCGCGCGATGCTCTACTC
>JALYYT010000040.1 GCA_030946285.1 Gemmatimonadota bacterium | reverse complement strand
TCGTCACGCCGCGTCGGTAGCCAATCCTCGCTCCGAGGAGATCGTACGATCGCACGTACGTTGAATTGTCGAGAGTCACGGGGACCTTTCCGACATAACGATAGGTGCCATTGATATAGACTCCGGTGCTGGACCCGGCATCGAGGCCCGCACTCAGCATGTTGCGCGGAACGCGCGGCACATCGTTTCCGGAATAGTTCACCGTATTCGCGGTCGCGTTGTTATCGCTTCGGAAGCTGATATATCTGGAGTCGGTATAAGTGTAGGCCGCCCACGGACGAAGCAGTGACACGAACTCCGTGGGACTCTGGATCAAGGCGAAGCCAAGTGCCAGCTCCGCTCCTCGGTCACGCTGCTTTCCCGCGTTCGTGGTGAAAGTCACGGAGTTCGCGGTCTGGCTTACCAGCTTGTCGGTATTCTCCACATCGAACAGCGCAGCCTGTGCCGACAATCTGTTGTCCAGGAGTGACGTCTGTCCGCCTATCTCGTACTGCGTGGCGCGCTCGGGCTTGAGAGCGAGATTCACCGCTCCCGTGTTCGAGATGACGTTGGAAAGAAGTGGAGGTGTGACCCCCGCGCTGACGCTTGCGTACAGAGAAGTATTGTCGCCGAGCCGCTTGCTTACGGAAACGCGGGGCGTGAGTACTGCGTCGAACTTGCGAACCTGAACCGCCGTAGTGTCGAACAGCTGACCGTTCTTCAGCATGTTCCGGATCGCGAACCGGTTGCTGTTGAGACTTGCGCCCACCGTCACGGTCAAGGCATCGGGAAGGGCCAAGCTCCACTCCGTGAAGACGGATGCATTCGTAGCGTAATTCTCCTGCGCGGTCGGACGCTCCGTGTATCGCGGCGCCGGAACGATGAACACTCCGTTGGACGTGATGTTCGTGCGCTGCAGCGATGCGCCGAGCGTGCCAGTCACGCCTGCAGCGCCGAGCGAGGCTGAATAGCCGAACGCGGTTCTCCCTCCGAAACTGAACTGGTTGGCATCGGTGAATCCATGCGCGAACGGTTGCGAGAAACTCCTGCCGTTTCCGAACAGCGTGGTCTTGTTGGAGAAGTTATCGCCAAACTGATAGTGGTCGGTCACGCCAGCGACAAAGCTCGTGATCTGAATGTGGGAATCGTTGGCGAGGTAGGCCGCATTGCTGACCGGCCGCCTCGCGTAGAAGTCGGCGCTGTCGATTTCGCCAGCAAGTTCCTCGAACGATCTGTTGTAGGAGAAGTATGTGCCGAGTGACTGTGCGTCGCTGACGCTGAAGTCGCCAGTTGCGCGCGCGAAATCCTTCACCGACGCACTGTGCGGGCGGAAGGAGTTGTAGGACTGGTGGCCGTAGTTCACTACGAGATCGGAGTTGCTGCCCGAAGTCTGGAACGCGCTGTTGCTCCGGAGCAGTCCATTGCTTCCCGACAGCAGCTGCTGGGAAAATCCGGTCTGGCCGACCGGCGGCCGAGCAGTGCTGAACCGAACCGCTCCGCCTATCTGGCTTCCGTAAAGGCTCGACGTCGCCCCTTTTATTATCTCGACGTTGCCGAGGGACGAGTAGTCGACATCGTCGAGGATCGTGCCGCCGCTCGCGTCGGTAACCGGTATGTCGTTGATGAATACGTTGTAGCCGAGCCCGTTCGCGTTCGGGCTATTGCCGCTGGTACTCGGATAGTAGCCCCGGATGGTGATGCGAGCGCCACCCCATGGAGTGCGGGATTGCATGAAGACGCCTGGTACCGTGTTCACGGAATTCTCGAGGCTTAATCCGCTGGATCTTGCGAGGTCGGCTGGCGACAATTCGGCGACGGATGGAGCTGCAGCGTTGGCGGTGACCGTGACGCCAGCGAGCACGGCGGTTGATGGGGATAGACGGATTCTCAGTGCACGGCTGGCATCCGTGACGGCAACCTGGACTGTCGTGTACCCCGGCTTCGACACGGTGACAGCTGCTACAGGCGCGCTCGAGCTGAGAGAGAATGCTCCCGCATCATTCGACGCAGCGGCGGCCAGGCTGTCCGTCGTTGCCACGACTGCTCCGGCAAGTGGAACTCCGGACTGGCCGTCGGTTACGGTTCCGTGCACTACCGTCTGCGCGGCAACGAGGCCCGGTGCGAAACAGACCAGGCATGCGGCGAACAGATTCTTGATCAATTGATGATATCTCTGGCGAGTGCGAGCTGTGTGCGCGCGCCGTGTGGAGCGCGACATGATGCGCTGGATTGTCGTGGGGATGCAGGGGCGCTGGTGAAATACCGCCGCAGGGTATCGTACGCAGCAGCCGGTCGCGTTGCTGACAACAAGCCTACAGTCGTCGTAGAATTCTGTCTGCAACGGGTTCGGCGGAGCCGGAGAGAATCGCCTGGAAGTGCACGAAGCATTCTAGGTCCAGCGCGGCACCGGTCCGGTCGGCTGCGATCCGGACAACAATGCCGAGTGGAAAGATGAGGGGCAGCGATTCTTCGTCCGGCTCTGGCTCCCACGGCTCGCGCGGCACATCCGGTGCGGGAATGAGCGCGCCCAGCTCTGCGCGGATAGTGCCGCCTTCTATCTCGGTTGCCGTGTAATGCAGTTGTCGGGGGGCGTCCAGCAGGCCCATGTCATCGTCTGGTTCCCAGTCTGCTTCGGCGATTGCGCGTGTGATCAGCGCGTCGCCGAGGTAAGTTCCGACGATAGCCGCCCCGGGGGCCAGGTCGGGGTCATCCTCCAGCCGATGGCGCGAGAGGGGGAGATGCTGATCGGTAAGGAGTATGACGGCGTCCATGCAGTGAATACGTATAGGGGTTGTCGAATGCTCGGAACGAACCGGCCGTACGATGCGTAGTGGATCAAAATCGGCACGCGACGCACTCCGGCGGCTTTTCGCCAAATGCGAGCAATGAAAAGTGCTTTTGAGTGTGTAACCGTTTTCGGCTTCAATCGTCATGAGGCATGCGCCCGAGATATGCGTACGACACCCGTGTGGCACTCCGCTGTCCGAGCCCAGGAAATCAAGTGACTAGGCAATCTTCCAAGAAAGAGCTGGTCCGCGAGGTTGTGGACACCAACGATGTAGTCTGGCGCGTGCGCGAAGTTCGACTCTGGAACAGCGCGGGCAAGCAAGTGACTTCCCTTATCGCCGAGCGCGCAGGGGGATTTCGCAAGCTGTGGAGCTATCCCAGTGACTGGGCCGAGCTGAACGATCTCGAACTCGGCAGTCTGATCAACGATCCGGTGCCGATGGCGGCCCCGGCTCGCATGCCTGACCCGACCGACGAGGAACGCGAGCTCGCGTTGGCGGCGCCCGATGGAGTACCCGGCACGACGGTCGAATCCGGAATCGAGTCTGCCGGCTCGAGCGAGGGCGTTGAGCCCGCCGCCGCGGCCCCCAACGAGGACGTGCCCGCAGCGCCTCCCGAGGTCGAGTAGCCCCTCCGCCGGAGCGCAACCCGGTCGGGCGTTCTACTGACCCCGCCGCGCTGGTAGCACTGAGTCCTGTTTTTTGCTCTCCGGGGCGTTGACTTGGCTCCCCCGTGAGGTATAATTAAGGGCTGCACCGAAAAAACCAATCGCCGGCCGATGCCGGCGCGCCTCGAGTCCCCAGCTGCGCATCAATGGCGGCTGCACCCGGCGGCGGCGGATGGATACCGGTCCCGAATGGGACGTCCGGTCCACCCGCGTTTTTGTTGCTCTTAGACGACTTGACTCGCTGACATAGACATGGCTCGCCACACCCCGCTCGAACATTATCGCAACATCGGCATCATGGCCCACATTGATGCCGGTAAGACGACCACGACCGAGCGCGTCCTGTATTACACCGGTAAGCAGCACAAAATCGGTGAGGTTCATGAGGGCACTGCCACCATGGACTGGATGGAGCAGGAGCAGGAGCGCGGCATCACGATCACGTCGGCTGCAACGACCGCCTTCTGGCGTCGTCACGGGCAGAGCGACGCGACGGGGTCCGGTCCCGAGTATCGCATCAACATCATCGATACGCCCGGGCACGTGGACTTCACCGTCGAAGTGGAGCGCTCGCTACGCGTACTCGACGGTGCAGTGACGCTGCTGGATTCCGTAGCCGGCGTAGAGCCGCAGACTGAAACCGTTTGGCGGCAGGGCGACCGGTACGGTGTTCCGCGGCTCATCTTCGCCAACAAGATGGATCGTACGGGCGCTGACTTCGATCGCTGTCTGCGCATGATCCGCGATCGTCTCACGAAGGAAGCGTATCCGATCCAGCTTCCTGTTGGATCCGGCGACACGTTCACCGGGCACATCGACGTCATCGAACGCAAGCAGTACATCTTCGATGACGAGTCGCTCGGGAAGACCTTCGAAGTCGTCGAGGTTCCGGAGGAGTTCCGAGTCGCGATGGAAGCAGCGCGCCATGCAGTCGTAGAGTCCGCCGTGTCGCACGATGAAACGCTGCTTGAGAAGTATCTCGGCGGCGCCGAGCTGAGCGACGAGGAGATCCGTCAGGCGATCCGTCTTGCGACCATCGCCGGGCACATCGTTCCGGTTCTCTGCGGCGCATCGTTCAAGAACAAGGGCGTTCAGGCGCTGCTCGACGCGGTCGTCGACTTCATGCCGTCGCCGCTCGATGTACCGCCGGTCGAGGGCCATCTACCCGACCACAACGAGATCATCGAGACGCGCGAAGTGTCCGACGATGCTCCGTTCGCGGGACTCGCGTTCAAGATCGCTACGGATCCGTTCGTCGGAAAGCTGACGTTCTTCCGCGTGTACTCGGGCGTGCTCAAGAGTGGCTCGTACGTATACAACGCGACGAAGGGCAAGCGTGAGCGCGTGGGGCGTCTGCTGCAGATGCACGCGAACAAGCGCGAGGAGATCGAGGAAGTGCATTGCGGCGACATCGCTGCTGCCATCGGACTTCGCGACACGCGTACCGGCGACACGATGACGATGGAAGACAGGCCGATCGTTCTGGAAGCGATGAAGTTCCCGAACCCGGTCATCGACGTTGCAATCGAGCCGAAGACGAAGGCCGACCAGGACAAGCTCGCGATCGCCCTGCAGAAGCTGGCCGAGGAAGATCCGACGTTCCGCGTTCATTCGGATCCGGAGACGAATCAGACCATCATTTCCGGAATGGGTGAGCTGCACCTCGAGATCATCGTCGATCGCATGCAGCGCGAGTTCAAGGTTGACGCGAACATCGGTCGCCCGCAGGTCGCGTATCGCGAGACGATCAAGAAGCGCGTTGACAAGATCGAGGGCAAGTTCATCCGCCAGTCCGGTGGAAAGGGACAGTACGGACACGTCGTCATCAACGTGATGCCGGCGGAGCAGGGCCAGGGCTTCGTTTTCGAGGACAAGATCGTAGGCGGCGTGATTCCGCGCGAGTTCATCGGACCGGTCGAGGCTGGCATCAAGGAAGCGCTCGAGGGCGGTGTGCTCGCAGGTTATCCGATGGTGGATGTGAAGGTGGAACTGGTGTACGGCTCGTACCATGATGTCGACTCCAGCGAAATGGCCTTCAAGATCGCCGGCTCGATGGCGGTGAAGGACGGCGCGCGCAAGGCAGGCGCGATCATCCTCGAGCCCATCATGAAAGTGGAAGTTGTTTCGCCGAACGATTACATGGGCGACGTGCTCGGTGATCTGTCGGCACGTCGCGGACGCATCGGCGGCATGAATCAGCGTGGAGAGGCGCAGGTGATCGATGCGCAGGTTCCGCTGGCGGAGATGTTCGGCTACTCGACCAAGCTTCGCTCGATGTCGCAGGGACGCGCGGTGTATTCGATGGAATTCAGCCACTACGAGGAAGTTCCGAAGTCGGCGGCTGAAGAGATCATGAGCAAGGCGAAGAAGTAGGGGCGGGTTTACCGCCGGAG
>JALYYT010000002.1 GCA_030946285.1 Gemmatimonadota bacterium | reverse complement strand
AGTCATACCAGCCGAGTCGCTGCCAGATGAGGATTCTGATGTAGCCGATGGTACCAAGCACTACACCGAGCAGCAGTCCGGTCGGTAGCTCGCGAACCGCCACCCGCCACCAGTCCCGCAGCTTCAGTTCTCGAAGCGCCAGCGCGCGAATGACCAGCGACGTCGCCTGCGATCCTGAATTGCCACCGGATGAGATAATGAGGGGAATGAAGAGGGCCAGGACCACGGCGCGCGAAATCTCGTCCTGGAAGTATCCCATCGCCGTCGCCGTGAGCATCTCGCCCAGAAAGAGCGCCGCGAGCCATCCAGCGCGCTTTTTCACCATCTCCGCAAGCGAGATCCGCAGGTAGGGAGCGTCGAGTGCCTCGACACCACCAAATCGCTGCACGTCCTCCGTGGTTTCCCGCACCATCGCGTCGATCATGTCGTCAACCGTGACGGCGCCGAGCAATTTGCCAGATTCATCGACGACCGGGAGGGAGACGAGATTGTATTTCGAGATCTTGCGAGCCGCATCCTCCTGGCTCGAGTCCGCGGTCGCTGAAATTGGCGGACGCGTATCACCTGCTGACAGGATGGGCGCGCCTCGGTCAGCGAGCAGCAGGTCCTGCAGTTGTATCGCGCGTTCGAGTCTGCCCGTCGTCGGCTCCAGAACGTACACCGCGTAAACCGACGACACATCATCGGCGAGAGCGCGCACACTCTCGACTGCATCCGCAACTGTCGCATCGGCTGAAACGCCGACGAACTCCGTAGTCATTATGGACCCAACCGTCCCCTCCGGATACTTGAGCAGCGACGTGAGCGTGCTGCGCTCGGGCTCCTCGATAGTCGCGAGCACCGCCTTTCGTCGCGCAGCCGGCAGTTCCCGCAGAAGATCGGCGCGCCGGTCGGACGCCATTTCCTTGATGAGCCGCGCCGAGACGGTGCGATCCATCTTCTGGATGATCGCCAGGCGCCGTTCAAGCTCCGGTTCGTCCAGCACATCCACGCCGGCCTCGAACGGAAGCGCGGCCATCACCTTCGCCGCTTTGGCCGGTGACAGCTCGTTGATCAGCGTAGCGATGTCCGCCGGACGCAGCGGAGCGATCAACGCTTCCAGCCGTTCGGCGTTTCCCGCGGCGGCAAGGATATCGGCCGCCGTCGGAGCGTCGGGAAGCAGTGAAACCGTCATTCAAGGCCCGGGTGAGCGTTGGATCGTGCGGGGCGGACAGCCCGTCGCCCCGCGCCAATTTAGCCCCAATTCATCCTCCGTCGCACGCGGCCGGCCGGGGTGGCGCCCGGCGCGTCGCACCGATTAAGTTGAGAGGCTGTACCGTGGGATCATCGGGGTGTAGCGTAGCCCGGTAGCGCGCTTGCTTCGGGAGCAAGAGGTCGCCGGTTCAAATCCGGCCACCCCGACTGAATTAGATGTAGAGTAACTTGTGTAACGGCGACCACTTAAGAACAATTACGCCGCCAGGAAATTCGGGCGGCGTAATTGTTCTGGGGCCACAGTGGGGCCACATCTTTCATCGCCAGCTTAACGTTCCGGGTTACAGGTGTGTTTCGGCGCCCTTCCCGCGCACATTTGAGTCGGCATCTTCGCTGGCACCATCAGGACGTGCCGGCCCGCTGATCAGCAGTTCATCCACGAATACCTGAAGAGCGCGCTCTGCTTCAGTCAAGTCTGCCACCGGAAGCTTGACAGCAGCAGTCAAAGCGGCGAACGGTGCGCGCCAATGTGTCGGTAACGCGACTGCTGGCGGCCACGCATGTTCTCCGCGCACACGGAAGGTTTCCTCGCATGCGTCACTTACTGCCGGTCGCTCATCATCGGCGACAATGTCACGAAGCAGCAGCAAGTCCACGGCATCGCGAAAGCGATCGTTCTCGACGCCGTCGTGCGGCACCTGGTCATGCCATGGAATTTCTGCGCTATGTGATACCTGAGGGAAAGACAGACAACATCATGCGGACCGACGAGACCAGATCGCGTTAGCCGTATGCCTCCAAGCCGCTCCGTCTCGGTATCCGCATCGCCGGTTCGCAACATTTCTTGTACTTCTTCCCGCTGCCACACGGGCAGGAATCGTTACGCCCTGGATTCATCAGGGATCTCCTTCATCCGCAGTCGGTGCTACGAGAGAGTGTGTTAACAGTTGATTCCAGTCGTCGGAGCCGATCGATTATTAGGTCAAAATATGACTGGTCAGCAAAGAACATCTGCCTCATGTTGGCGGAGTCGTTATTGTCGTTGCGGCGAAATCTGGACCGCGAGCTGCATGATTGCCCGAGCTCCCGAAGTATAGGTAGCACCGCCCACATTTCCGGTTTTCCGGCTCAAATTTGCCATCAATGAATCTCGGAGTTCCGTTTACTGGGGCCGGAAGAGGTCAGCGATTAGTCGCGCCGCGCTTCTTGCAGTATGTATTTGAGGGCGGCACATTTCAGGGTTGCCCCCGCGCGGCTGCGCTGCGCTTGACGTTGGAGACTGAGGATGAATGGATAAACCACGCGGGAAGTCCCAAGTGGCTGGCTCATCGACCGAGCCCTACGACGAAGGGGCTGAGGGTACAGTCGAGACCGACTCCGCCGAGTATCTCAACGCCCGTGCCGCCCGTGTCGCCCGTGCCCCGGACGGGGCCGCCGCGTCCCGTGAAGATCAGTTCCGGTTCATCGACAGATCGGTGCGCGCGGCACGCGGCCGCCGCAGACCCCAGGCAGCGACAGAGAACCGCGCGCTTCACAAACTCGCCGAATGCGCAGCCGTCGAGCCGGAAGACGTGTTGCATGGACTCCTTTCGCTCCTGGCAGAACTGGTGGGTGGCGGCGAAGAGACGAGTACAGCGGGCGTCAGCCTTCTGGAACTCCAACCCGACGGCGAGGAAACGTTCAGGTGGGTCGCGCTGGCCGGTCGATTGGCCGCCAATGTGGGTGGAACTACGCCCCGCCATGATAGCCCGTGTGGTCAGTGCCTCGACCATCGCGAGCCGATTGTACTCGCCCGGCCCGATCTCAAGTACACCTACTTCCTCGATACGGGCGTAGAGTTCACCGAGGCATTGGTAGTACCATTCCCCATTTCTGCAAACGGCGAGGCGCGTGGCACTATTTGGGTCGTGTCGCACCCACCCGTGCGTCGGCGCTTCGATGACGAAGACGTCCGCTTGACAGTCAGTCTGGGAAGTTTTGCAGCCAGCACGTACCGGATCGTCGAAGCCCGCGACATCGCCGAGCGTGCGAACCGTGCGCCGCGTTCGAAATCACTCGAAGCGGAAACGTCCTCGGCGAAGCGTGGCGCCCGGCCTCGCGACCCAGCGAAAGGATCGGTTGCTCTCGCCCGTCAGCGCGACATCGCCGAGCGAATGCTTGTGAGCGCGCTCCGGGAGCAGGCGCTTTCCGAGGAGAATGTGGAACTCTACCACACGGCGAACGTCGCACGCGTTACCGCCGAGAACGCACAGCACCAAGCGGAGGCAGCGAATTCGGCGAAGGCACAATTTCTGGCGAATATGAGCCACGAGTTACGGACGCCGCTGAACGCTATTGCCGGATATACTGAACTCATCACGATGGGAATCTACGGTGCCGTTACAGACGAGCAGCGCGACGCGTTGACGCGCATCGACAGCGCCCAGCGCCACCTGCTCCGTCTTGTGAACGACGTGCTAAATCTCGCTCGATTGCAGGCAGGGCGCATCGGTTACCAGGTCGAATCCTTGCACCTCGCCGACGTGGTAGCAGAAGTCGACGCGCTCATCTCGCCGCAGCTTCGCGAGAAAGAACTTTTGTACACGGTCAATGTACCGGCGACGTGCATCGCCGTGGGGGATCGGGAAAAGCTTGTGCAGGTGCTTCTGAACCTTCTATCGAACGCAGTGAAATTCACCGCGAGAGGTGGCTCGGTGACCGTCGAATGCGTCGGGCGTGCCGATGGAAGCGGTGATCCGAACTTGGTGTACCTGCGGGTTCGGGACACGGGACTGGGTATAGCGCTCGAAAAGCTCGAGCATATTTTCGAGCCGTTTGTGCAGGTGGATACGACACCTGCGGGGCGCGCGGCTGGCGTCGGTCTGGGCTTGGC
>JALYYT010000393.1 GCA_030946285.1 Gemmatimonadota bacterium | reverse complement strand
ATCATGGGCCGCGCCACCGACCTCGCGACGCTCCAGTTCAGGATGCTCAACCGCAGCAAGGGACCAGCCGTCTGGTCGCCCCGGGCTCAGTGCGATCGCGGGCTGTACCGCCGAGCCGTGCGCTCGCTCGTCGAGGAGCAGCACAACGTGCAGACCATCCAGGGAACCGTCGCACGTCTCATCATGGACGAGGATGGCGCGACCGTGCTCGGCGCGGAGACACTCGAAGGGCGGCGTTTCGGCTCGCGCAGCGTGGTCATCACCGCCGGAACCTTCCTCCGCGGTCGTATCCATATAGGTACGACGATGAACATGTCCGGGGGCCGAGCCGGTGAATCCGCGACGACGCATCTCGCAGAACAGCTGGAGAGAGCAGGACTGCAGGTGGAGCGCTTCAAGACGGGGACACCGCCGCGGATTGACGGAAGGTCGGTAGACTTCTCGCGCCTGCAGGTCCAGGAGAGCGAGATCGACCAGTTCGACTACTCGTGGTCGCATTTCTGGCCGGCTCCGCGTCTCGATGCGGGGCGCACGCGACACCCGGAACAGATTCCCTGCTGGATCACGTATCTGGAAGGACCCGGCAAGCAGATAATCGCAGACAACATTGGTAAGTCGGCGATGTATGGTGGCGCCATAGCTTCCCGCGGTCCACGTTACTGCCCTTCAGTCGAGGACAAGATCCACCGTTTCCCCGACGCGGTGCGGCACCAGATCTTTCTCGAGCCTGAAGGTCACGACACGAGCGAGCTGTATGTGAATGGGCTTTCCACGTCTCTCCCCGCAGACGTTCAGGTGGAGATCCTTCACAGTATCCGTGGGCTCGAGAATGCCCGGATGAACAGGGCCGGCTATGCCATCGAGTACGACTACTATCCGCCTACCCAGCTCGACTCGTCGCTTCAGGTCAAGTGCATCCGCGGTCTCTATTTCGCCGGCCAGATAAACGGCACTACCGGCTACGAGGAGGCTGCGGGCCAGGGAGTGGTAGCCGGTCTCAATGCCGGTCTGTCCGCGCTTGGGGGGACCCCCGTCGTCCTGGGCCGTCACACTTCGTACATCGGCGTTCTGGTGGATGACCTGGTGACCAGAGGAGTGGACGAGCCGTATCGGCTGTTCACATCGCGGTCGGAATTCCGCCTTACGGTGAGGCAGGACAACGCGCTCGAGAGACTTGGCGAGATAGCACTCGATCTGGAGATCTACACCCCGGTTGAATCCGAAGTCGTCCACAGTCGGTTCGCCGCAGATCGTGAAACGCGGTCCCTCGCAGAGAATACGAGCATACGTCCGGAGCAGGCAGCGCCGCTCCTTGCGGCTGCCGGAAGCACTGAGCTGGTACATTCGGTCAAGATCGCTGAAGTCGCGAAGCGGCAGGACATGTCCTTGGCCGCACTCTTTACGGCGACTGGAGTCGGACAGCATCTCGACCCATGCGCGGTGATTTCCACGGAGCTCGAGATCAAGTACTCGGGTTATTTCGATCGCGAGCGCGTCCAGGCTGAGAAGCTCAGTAGAATGGGTGAATTCGCGCTTCCCGAAGACCTCGACTACTCGCGAATGACGTCGCTCACGATCGAAGCTCGCCACAAGCTTGCCGCGATTCGCCCGCGATCGCTCGCACAGGTATCCCGGATTCCGGGGGTGAGCCCGAGCGATATCCAGAATCTTGTGATAGAAGTCGAGCGCCATGGAAGGAATCGCGTGATCGCATAGAAGCATGGGGGTGAAGCACATGCCGTTCCCTTGCCAGCTTTCGCATCGTAACTTTTCCTGCTGCATACATGGAGTCATCGGATGGTAGCGATTTCGATCAGCGACGGCAGCGTCGTGTTCGTCGTTCAGGGAATGGACAAACTCTGGGCTCTGAAGAGCGAGTTGAGTATTCCGCTCGCACACATTGCCGGCGCACGTCTCGACACTGAAGCAGCGCGCGGCTGGTGGCATGGACTCCGTCTACCGGGCACGCAGATTCCAGGTCTGATAACCGCCGGCACTTTCTATTCGCACGGTCGGCGCATGTTCTATGATGTTCACGACCCGGACAACACCATCGTCGTGGAACTCAATCACGAAAGTTACGACAGCCTGATTGTCGAGGTTGCGGACCCGGAGACGGATGTCAAAAGAATAAATACGGCAATTGCTCCACTCACGCGGTAACGCGCGTCACTCGTAGCATCCAATCGTCTTCACGCTGAGGAAAGCATGGGAGCTGGCGTCGCAGCGGTCATCGTCGCGAAGGAACGGCGAATAGTGGAAGCGTTTCAATCGGCGGGAGCTACGTCGCCGGAACGGGCGATCATGGTGCATGATGTCGGTGTTGGTGATGGGATCGCTCTCCGGAGACTACGCAGCCATGCTGTCATTCGAGAAGCAACGCCGGGTCACCTTTATCTGGATCAGGAAGTATGGGATGCACTTCGGCGGACGCGTCGCCGCATGATGCTTGTAATGCTTGTCGTGTTGTTGTTCTGGGTCGCTACGCTCGCGTGGGCATCGCTTCCGCATCCGTAGGAATCACCCGCCTGTTGCTCAATCGCTGAGGATCTTCGCGTATCACTGACTCCGATACTCCTCCGACCCCGCCGATAACCGATCCGGATGCGGCACGTAATCTTGGCTTCGGTCCACGCATTGCCGTAAATAGTCGCAAAAGGTTACTAAATAGGGACGGTACGTTCAACGTCGAACTGGCTGGAGCGCGTCGCAAGAGTGCATTCGCACCTTACCATACGCTGCTCGGCATGAGCTGGGGAAGATTCCTCGCGCTTGTCGCCGCGTTCTACGTACTGGTGAATGCGGTGTTTGCTCTTGCGTATCTCGCCTGCGGCCCTGGCGCGCTCATCGGCACGGGTTTCGGTGGACACTCGCAATTCTTCAGCGATTTCTTTCGCGCCTATTTCTTCAGCGTAGAAACTTTCGGCACGATCGGCTACGGTAACATCACACCGTCCGGCATACCCGCGAATATCCTGCTGACGGTTGAATCGTTCATCGGATTGTTGAGCGCTGCATTGGCAACCGGTCTCGTCTTCGCGCGTTTCTCCCGACCGACTGCCGCCATTGTCTACAGCAGGAATGCGGTAATTGCACCATACAGGGACATGACTGCATTCATGTTCCGCTGCGCCAACGCGCGCAGCAACCAGCTCATTGAAGTCTCCGTGCGAATCATGTACAGCCGCATCGTGCTACGGCCGAATGGTGATCGCGTGCGCGAGTTCACATCGCTGCCGCTCGAGTTCGACAAGGTGACGTTCTTCGCATTGAGCTGGACGGTCGTGCATCCGATCGATTCCGCCAGTCCGCTCTTCGGCTGCAGCGCCGCAGCACTCGCAGAAGGTGAAGCGGAATTTCTAGTACTGCTCTCCGGAAACGACGAAACGTTTTCACAGACCGTTCATTCGCGCACATCGTATCGCGCGACCGAGATTGTATGGGGCGCAAAATTCCGTTCCATGTTCCTGGAATCCCCGACAGACGGAACGACGGGTATGGATCCGGCTCGCATTCACGATTACGACCCAGTTCCCGCGATGCGTCAGTAGCTCCTCGTAGACGGCACAATTGCTGCCGGTCCGGTGTTCGTGAAGTGACCGACGGCCGGATCCAGCGAGTCTTAATACAATGAGAGAAAAAACCATGACCATTGCCAGAGTCGTACGCCGAGCGTGGATACTGTCCGTCCTGCCGGCAGCGTTGCTGTCTTCCCCAGCTTTTGCCCAGCAACCGGGAAACCCGCCGATGCCCATGCGGGAGCCTTTGCCGACGATCGCTACCTCCGCGTCCGCTGACACCAAGTATGCACCTGATCGAGCCACGGTAAGCATCGCCGTTCAAACCCAGGCGCCAACTGCTTCTGCCGCATCCGCTGAAAACGCAAAGCGTCAAACCGCCGTTTTGAATTCATTACGGGCGTTAGGAATGACTAACGAACAGCTGTCCACCACGGGCTACAGCGTCAGTCCCGAGTACAAGTACAGCCAGAATAACTCTCCCACGCTTGTCGGCTACACTGTCACCAACACAATTCTCGCCGACGTCCACGACCTCAAGCAGATCGGGAAGGTTCTGGACTCGGCGGTCGGCAGTGGATCCAACTCGGTCTCGTCGCTCCAGTTCTATGCCAGCAATACCGACGCCCCCCGCCAGCAGGCAATCACCTCCGCAGTAGCAAAGGCCCGCTCCGACGCGGAGGCCGCCGCCCGCGCTGCTGGAGGTACGCTCGGAGCTCTGCTCCACCTGAACATCGGCGGTTCCTCCGCCCCCCCACCTCGCCCCATGTACATGGCCAAAGCCATGGCGGCAGACGTCGCCGCGCCAACGCCGATCAATCCCGGTGAGCAAACCATCACGATGACCGTATCGGCTGACTGGAGATTCGTGCCCAATCGCTAGACCCCGGATTTTCCACGTTCCACAATCGAGCATTTTCCACGTTCCACAAAGGCAGCTCTCCCCTCCGAGACTGCCTTTGTGGCGTAAATACGCCTCGATTCGCAGCTTTTCGCTGACCAAGTGAGTGCAAACGAACGAGGCGGGCCTTAGATTCCTCGCCTCCCACTCGTTCCTCCCGCCGGTACGCAACCCATTGTCCAGAGTAATAGCGGTAGCAAACCAGAAAGGCGGTGTCGGCAAGACCACCACCGCCGTAAACCTCGCAGCGTCCCTGGCGGTCGCGGAGCAGAGAACTCTTCTGGTGGATGGCGATCCTCAGGGAAACGCCACGAGTGGCGTTGGGATACGGGAAACTGAAGCAACCGTATACGAAGTGCTGATGCATGACGCGAATGTCCGACAAGCGATCAGAAAGGAGGAGCTCTTCAAGCTTCTGGACGTACTCCCGGCCACCCCCGACCTCGCGGGTGCTGAGGTGGAGCTTGTCGACCTGGACCAGCGCGAACAGAGAATGCGCAATGCTCTGAACGAAGTCCGTGATGACTATGACTTCATTCTCATCGATTGCCCTCCGTCGCTCGGCCTCATCACCATCAACATGCTCGCGGCTGCGGATGCCCTGATAATTCCCCTGCAGTGCGAGTACTACGCTCTCGAAGGACTGTCGCAACTCCTCAACACGGTCCACCGTGTCCAGCAGGGGGTAAACCCAAGCTTGGGCATCGACGGGGTACTTTTAACGATGTACGACGCCAGGCTCAACCTGAGCCGGCAGGTCGCAGCCGAAGCGCGTGAGTACTTCGGGGGCCAGGTCTTCGATACCGTGATACCGCGAAACGTGAGGCTCGCCGAAGCTCCGAGCTTCGGGAAGCCAATTGTACTCTATGATGTAGCATCTGTCGGTGCGAAAGCGTACATAAGTGTTGCCCAGGAACTGATTCAGCGCACTGCGGCTCTCTCCAGCACCGGAATGCAACCATGAGCGCGGAAAAAACTCCCCGAAGGCTCGGCAGGGGCCTCGACGCGCTTCTCGGCGAGCGCACTTCCAATCGTCCGCAGGCGCCGGGTACATCCGGGATGCAGCCGCATGGCCAACCAAACACACAACAGCACACGCAGCAGCAGTCACAGCAGGGCACGGCGGCCGAACCTTCGTCTGCGCTCCGCGATATACCGCTCGCGAACATTCGTCCCAATCATTACCAGCCGAGAAAGGAATTCAGCGACGACAATCTGAAGGAGCTCGCCGACAGTATTCGGTCCGCTGGACTGCTGCAACCGATTGCAGTGCGCGCGGTTGGCGATCGATACGAACTCGTCGCCGGAGAACGTCGCTTTCGCGCAGTAAAATCTCTTGGCTGGGCGTCGATACCCGCGATCGTGCACGACTACGACGATCAGACGATGCTCACACTCGCGCTGATCGAGAATCTGCAACGAGCGGATCTCAATCCGATCGAGGAAGGCGAAGGATACGCTCGTCTCGCGAGCGAGTTCGGGTTGACCCAGAACGAGATTGCGTCTCTCGTCGGAAAGGACAGATCCACGATCGCGAATCTGCAACGAGTACTTCAACTTCCGCCCGCTGTGCGGAAGTTGCTCGAGACCGGTGCGTTGAGCCTGGGTCACGCGCGTCCACTTCTCTCACTCGAGGACGATGCCCTCGCGATAAGCCTGGCCACGGAAGCGGTGGAGCACGGACTGTCGGTGCGCGCGATCGAGGAGCGGGTTCGCCACGAGGCACCACATCACGAGAAGGCCCGACGCGGTCGTCCACGCAAGGAAGACAATCGGCCGGCCGAAGTGCGGCATGTGGAGGACTTGTTACGGAAGCGCTTCCAGACCGATGTCTCTGTCGTGCAGAAGCGGGGTGATCGAGGCGAGCTCAGGATCAGATTCTATTCGACCGAGGATCTGAACCGTCTCCTTGAGACGATGGGGGCGATGGAATGACCGATCAATTACCGAATATTCACACTGTTATCAACAAACGCATTAACACGTTGTGATACAACGACTTACGATGTCACAAAGGCCACATAACAAGAGGTTATCCACAGTTATCCACACCTTGTTTGCACTCTCGATAGTGGCGTGCGGCAGACCCGCACCCGCTCGGTCGAGCGGCTTCAAGGTGGCGCTGGTCACAACCGGATCGATCTCGGATCAGGGCTGGAATGCTGGCGCCTACCGTGGCCTCCTCGCGATAAAAGACTCGCTCGGCGCGCAGATCTCCAACGTGCAGACACAGACACCGACCGAGATT